>JAFUZV010000129.1 GCA_017476425.1 Selenomonadaceae bacterium | reverse complement strand
CAATAAAGTACAAAATTGAAGTGGACAAATTTTTATTGCACTATAAATTTCAAACGCAAAAAAAATGAGCAGAAAAATTTTTAACTGCTCTAAAAAAATTTTCATTCATTTACAAGATTTCTAAATTCAGCGTCATAATTTTTAGCACAATCGTAATAGTGCATTGCTGATTCTCTTAACGCTTCCATTTCATCATCACGAATAGCACGAATAATTTTAGCAGGATTTCCATAGACAAGGCAATTATGAGGAATTTTTTTGTGTTGAGTTAAAAGAGTCCCGGCACCTATGATGCAATTATCACCGATCTCAGAGTAACCGAGAATAATCGAACCCATACCGATCAAACAATTATTGCCGATCGATCTGCAATGAATTATACAATTATGACCAACAGTTACATAATTTCCTATCTCAGTCGGTACATCGCCCATAACGTGAATTGTTGAATTGTCTTGGATGTTCGTGAAAGCTCCTATAGTGATCGGCTGAAAATCACCACGAACAGTTGATCCGAACCAGATACTTGATCCTGTACCGATCTTAACGTCACCAACAACAGATGCAGTCGGCGCAATGAATACACCACCGGCAATTTTCGGCGATTTACCTTTATAAGGCAATATGAATCTTTCCATCAAAATCACACCTTTTATTTTAATTCAGAATTAAGAATGCAGAATGCAGAATTATTTTTTGATCTCTCAGCCCTCAGCCTTTCGCTCTCAGCCCTTTTAAATATCTTCTTATACGTTCGGCACGAATCCATTTACCGATCTGCTCACCTTGAAATTCTTCAGGGCAATTTTTGCCGTCGACTTTGATAAGTTCAAAATAAATTTCTTCTGCATTTTCAAGATAATCAGGCAAGCCATTATGATCGGCTCTGATAATGTCTTTGAAGTCCTCAAAAGTTAGCCGTGACGATTTAATTTTCATAATCAGATCAACAATTTTTCCGGGACGTTTATAAAGTGGAGCGTGCATATGATGTTCAATGATAAACTTTGCGGCTTTTAACCAATCACGTGGAAAAGTCATTCGTTGATTCCATTCACTTATAACCGCTAAACCTTTGAAGTCGTGACCGTAATGATGAGGCAGCATTTCTTCAGGCGTAACACCTTTACCAATATCGTGGACAAGTGCTGCGAATCTTACAATAGGTTTTGAATTAACGGCGGCGACTTCGTCAACGATATTCATTGTGTGTTCAAAAGAATCACCTTCAGGGTGAAATTCAGTTTGTTGAGTTTTGCCGATCAGTTGATAAATTTCCGGAAAAATGATCTCAAGCAATTTAGCACGTTCAAGACTTCTGAAAAAAATCGACGGCTTATCAGTCTGCAATGCCAAATTAAGCTCATTAAAAATTCTTTCGCCTGGTTCATTTGCAAGTTCATCACTACATTTATTCATTGCAATGATCGTTTCGTCAGTGATTTCAAAATTAAATTGTGCTGATTGTCTAGCCGCTCTTAATGCTCTAACAGGATCGTCAACAAAATGTTTTGAGATCGCACGAATTTTTTTATTTGCAATGTCTTCAATTCCGTTATAAGGATCAATAATTTTTCGATCGGGCAATTCAATAGCGATCGCGTTAATCGTCGTATCACGTCTAAATAAATCTTCTTCAATAGTTACAGTTGGATCAAAAATCGCTTTGAATCCTCGATAACCTTTACCGATTTTTTTTTCACGACGTGCAAAGGCAATTTCACAAAAATTATTGTCGATCTCAACACGATAAACCGGAAAAGTTTTTCCAACTTTAAAAGCCTCTGGAAAATTTTTTTGAAAATCTTCCTCATTAATTCCGGCAATGCAATAATCTTTATCGTGAGCCTCAACATTACGAAATTGATCACGGACTGCGCCGCCAACTAAATAAATTTTTCCGCCGAGATCGTTTATCTTCTCAACAAATTTTAATTCGTCCATAAAATTTCTACTCACAAAATTTTTTCTATTTTATATATTTTATTTCTTTTGAGTATCAATGTCAATTTCTAATTTGATATTAAGTTGAGTTTTGTAATAAGCTGATTTCTTGACAACAATAATTTTGATTGATAAAATTCAAACGATTTAACGATCATTCAAAAAAATTTTTTAATTGTGAGGTGTAATTGAATGACTGAGAAAGATAAAATGCTTGCCGGTGAATGGTACAATGCAAATTTTGATAAGGAATTGATCGACGAAAGAATTTATGCTAAAGACCTTTGCTTTCAACTCAATAATACACGTCCGAATGATACGATTGCAAGATTTAAAATTCTGCGTGAACTTTTGCCGAATGTTCGTTTTGATGAAATTGAAATTCTTTCACCGTTTATGGTTGACTACGGTTATAATATTGAGATCGGTGAAGGATCATTTTTGAATCACAATATTTATTTGATGGACTGCGCCAAAATTAAAATCGGCAAAAAATGTTTCATAGGCCCGAATTGTGGATTTTATACTGCAATTCATCCATTACTTGTTGAGCCACGCAATGAAGGTTTAGAAATGGCAAAACCGATCACGCTTGAAAATAATATTTGGATCGGTGCAGACGTTTCGATTATGCCCGGCGTTAAGATCGGTGAAGGTTCAGTTATCGGTGCAAAAAGTCTTGTAACTAAAGATATTCCGGCAGGTGTTATCGCCTTCGGTAATCCTTGCAAAGTTGTTAAGCGTGTTGTTGATGATAATTTAAAATTTTAATCAGAGGATAAGATTATGAGTAAAATAAAAAAATTTTTCAAAAAAACTGCTAATACTGCAAACAAAATTGCTAAAAAAGTCCTTTATGGTATCAGTGACGATTCAAAAGCGATAGTAAATCCTAATAGATCGACTAAACCACTTGAAAAAGAAATTGACGACGTGAATAAAATTGATGAGTCGATCAAAATTGATTCTGAAGAAATGATCGAAGAGACTAGCAAAGTTGATAACAATATTAAAATCGATGCTGAAGAAGAAAAGATCGTCGACACAAAAAAAGTTGATGATAATATTAAAATTGACGCTGAAGAAGAAAAGATCAACGAAACAATCAAAGCTGACGAAAAAATTATTGCTGATGATTTAAAAGTTGACGATAAGATTAAATCTGAAGACTTAAGTAATGAATTGAAAGAAAAAATTGATATTGAGGCTGGCGATGGAAAATACAAAATTTAGTTACTGGCTATTGTTCAAGTCAACATTTATTGTAAGTATGTTCACAGTCGGCGGCGGATATGTAATAATTCCATTACTCAAAGCAAAATTTGTTGACGAATATCACTGGATCGACGATCAACAAACGCTTGATATGATAGCGATCGCACAATCAACGCCGGGAATTATGGCGGTTAATACTTCAATAATGTTAGGTTATAAAATGGGCGGAATTTTCGGAGCGATCTGCGGAATGTTCGCAACAGTTTTGCCGCCGCTGATCATTATAACGATCGTTGCAACGTTTTATGATCTGATCGCTACGAATGAATATGTTAAACTCGTTTTAAAAGGTATGCAATGCGGCGCAACAGCATTATTAGTTAATGTTGCTATCGATCTCTTGAGAAAACAATTTTCTAAGAAATTGATCCTGCCGATCGTCATAATAATTGCAACGTTCATAGCAAATTTATTTTTCGACGTTAATATAATTCTGCTTGTTTTGATCGACGGCGTGATCGGTTTCTTCTTAATGCGTGATAAAATTTATTCTTAATTTAATTGGAGGCTTTTATTTAATGAAAAATTTTCCGTTGACTTCTGATCAACTTCGTGAATTGATAAAAAAATTTCCGACACCATTTCACATTTACGACGAAAAAAAAATCCTTGAAAATTATCAACGTCTCAAGAATGCTTTTGATTGGGTTGACTTCAAAGAATATTTTGCAGTTAAGGCGACACCAACGCCTAAGATTGTAAAAATTTTGGCGGATCAAAATGCCGGTGCTGATTGTTCCTCATTGCCGGAACTTTTGATCGCTAAAATGGCGGGTCTCAACGGTCAAGATATAATTTTGACTTCAAATGATACACCTGCAGATGAATTTCAAGAGGCTTTGAAACTCGGCGCAATAATTAATCTTGATGATATTTCACATCTTGACTACTTAGAAAAAAATGTCGGCTTGCCTGAAATGCTTTGTTTCAGATATAATCCTGCTGACATTTCTAACGAAGGCAATGACATTATCGGTAAACCTGCTGAAGCGAAATATGGATTGACACGTAAACAAATTTTTGAGGCTTATAAATCTGCACATGATAAAGGTGTTAAACGTTTTGGACTTCATACAATGGTTGCGTCGAATGAACTTTACACGCAGATTTTTTTGACGACGGCTGAAATTATGTTTAATCTTGCTGTTGAGATCAAAGAGAAGTTAAACATTGAACTTGAATTTATAAATCTCGGCGGCGGAATTGGCATTCCATATCGTCCGGAGCAAAAGCCTGTTGATCTTGCGGCAGTTGGTGAAGGCATTCATAAACTTTACGACGAAATTTTGATCAAAAATAATTTGCGTCCACGTCTTGCAATGGAATCCGGCAGAGCTATGACTGGTGATGCCGGCTGGCTTGTGTCGACAGTTCGTCATATTAAACATACTTACAAAGATTATATCGGGCTTGATTCTTGTATGGCTGATTTAATGCGTCCGGCTCTTTACAATGCTTATCATCACATTACTATTGTTGATAAAGAAGATCAGCCGCACGATCACATTTACGACGTTACAGGATCACTTTGTGAAAATAATGATAAATTTGCTATCGATCGAAATTTGCCTGAAGTTGAAGTTGGTGATCTTCTGATCATTCACGACACCGGAGCACACGGTCACGCAATGGGTTTTAATTACAATGGTAAGTTAAGGCACGCTGAATTAGTAATTAGACAAAATGGTGAGATCGAAATGGTTCGACGTGCTGAAACGATTGAAGATTATTTTGCAACTTTTGCATAAAAAATAGGGCTAAAGGCTTAGGGCGAAGATCTAAGATATTCTCAGCCTTCAGCCCTCAGCACTCAGCTCTTATTTTGATTGATAAAAATTTTTTTCAACTCAACAATAAATTTCGTTCCTTGACCGAGTTCACTCTCAACGGAAATATTTCCTTCGTGAAGTCTGACGATCTCACTAGCGATTGAAAGACCTAAACCATTACCGCCGATCTCTCTTGATCGTGCTTTATCAACGCGATAAAATCTTTCAAAAATTTTATCTTGATCTTCTTTCGCTATACCTATGCCGCTGTCTTGCACTGAAAATGTAACAGCGGCTTCATTTATGCTTTCAATTCTAATTGTTACATTTCCACCTTTAGGCGTGTATTTGATCGCATTGTCGACGAGAATTAAAATTAATTGTTTGATCTTCTGCTCATCAGCCTGCATTTCAACTTTTTGAATGTTTTCACCGCTTAATGTAATATCTTTTTTCTCTGCAAGCGGTGTCATCATTCTGATATTTTGTTGAAGCAATTCACCTAGATCAAATTTTTTTATCGTTACCTTCAAAGCATTGTTATCACTTCTTGCAACCATTAAAAGATCAGCAACTAATTTTGTCATCTTTTGCACTTCGCTTTTAACGTCACCGATAACTTGCTTTAAAAATGGATTCGTGATCGACTGATCCATTAACAAAAGATCAGCGGAAGCCATAACAACGGCTAATGGTGTTCTTAATTCGTGTGACGCATCAGCGGCGAATTGTCTTTGCTTTTCATAAGCCTCTTTGAGTGGAATGATCGCACGACCTGCCATAATGTGTCCGATAATCGCAGCGATAATCAGCGCAGCAAGTCCAAGAATGATCAAAATATAAGTTGATTTTTGTAGACCGGAATACATTGCACTAACGTCTTTACCAACAAAAACCATTTGATTAGTTCCGTAAACTCTCAAACGCTTTGAAGTCATCATAATATTTGTTGTTCGTCCGAGTTCATTCGGTCGACTAAAGACAGCAATTTCACCTTCTTCAACGCTCCAATTTGAGATCGTATCAAGTATAAACGATTCAACTTTAAATGATGCTCGTGCAAAATCGATCAATCGCCGCTCTTCATCAAAGACATAAAAAAATAAGCGGTCATTTGAACTTTTATAAATTTTCGTTTCGTCATTTGCCGCTACCGGATTTTGTATATATCTTTCTCTCATTTCGGAAATATTATCGGCGGCATCTAAAACTTCTTGGGCTTGTTCCGAAAACATTGCCCATTCCATAGTCATATGCACAACTAAAATCAGCACAGTTAAGAACAAGCCCATTATAAGTGTATAAATCAAAGTTAGTTGTCGTCGACTTCGTCCGAAGATTTCCATTTAATTCGTTACCTCGAATTGTAATTATTTAAGCCTCAAGTCTGTAGCCTATACCACGAATTGTTTTTATAGAGATTTTTCCGTCAACTTCTTGCAATTTTTTTCTGAGAATCTTCATATAAGAATCAATATTGTTTGAAGTAATATCTCTTTCAAGTCCCCAAATTCGATCAAGAATAATATCACGAGGAACGACAACGCCGAGATTTTGTGCAAGCAGATCGAAAATTTGAAATTCACGAGGAGAAAGTTGAATAACTTGATCATTTTTCTTGAGAATTTTAGTTGTACGATTAAGATTAAAGTCACCGATGTCAACAATATCCTGTTGAATTTTTTGCGTCGATCTTCTGCCTAAAGCTCTCAATCTTGCCAGCAATTCAGCAAATTCAAACGGCTTAACAAGATAATCATCAGCTCCGGCATCAAGACCGGTTACACGATCTTCAATCGTATCTTTTGCCGTCAACATTAAAATTGCTTTCTCATAACCATTATCACGCAATTTTCGACAAGCATCAATACCATTTTCGCCCGGCATCATCCAATCCAAAATTAAAATATCATACTCCGAAAACATTGCATATTCATAAATGTCAGAACCGTTTGTTATCCATTCAACAGAAAATTTATTTTGCTCCAACATATACTGAATTAAATTCCCAAGCCGTTTATCATCTTCGGCTAAAAGTACTCGCATATAATTCACTTCCTAAATTAATTTATGTAATGGCTAAAGCTGCCAATTTGCAAATTTTTAAATCGTTCATTCAACGTCTGAAGAAATTTTTTAGTTCCTAACATTTTAGCATTACTCACCGGCATTGTGTCAAGAAAAATATCAGGATCGATATTTAAATTGCGAACTTGAATCATCTGCACCGGCAATTCTTCAAAAAATTTTATCCACTCGTCGATCTCATCTTCACGATCATTAAATCCCGGAAGATATAACATATTTAACGACACGTAAACATTTTTGTCAAGAGCATATCTGATCGACTGCTTGACATTCTCTAATTTATAAGCCGCTCGATAGTAAGCATTGTAACTTTCATCTTTTGCGCTGATAATCGAAACTCGGATTGAATCAAGACCGGCATCGATTATTTTTTTTACGCCGTCAAAATATCCTGCGTTGCTGTTCATATTAATTTGTCCACGTTGAGTTTTGGAACGAATTTTTTTGATCGCCTCAGAAATATTTTCAGCATTTAATGAAGGTTCACCTTCACAGCCTTGACCAAAACTAATTATTGCATCAGGTGCAGTCGTCAAATGATAAATTCCGATCTCTGCGATCTCTTCAATCGTCGGCTTGAAATTAATTCTACTTTGTGGTGATGGACAACATTCACTTTCTTGCAATGAAATGCAGCCTAAACATCTTGCATTACAATTAGGTGATGACGGAAGTCCACATTCCCAACGTCGATAAAATAAATTCTGCGCCGTTAAACAATGCCATTCAAGTGAACAATTCGCTAAATGATCAACAAGTCGATTGTTCGGCAGATCTCTTTTAACACGTCGAATTAATTTTTTGAGATCACGATCATTATAATGAGACGGATCCCATTTGTGATTTTCATCAGTATAAATCGCCGTAGTGTAAAGTTCATCACGATACAAAACAACGGCAGTATATCCATATAGCGGCAACGGTTTAAATCCTACATTCTGCATTCTACATTCTGCATTGATCCTAAACGCCGGTAAATAAGTTCTTGTATATCCTGCAGGCAAAATCGCCGCGACTGCTTGTCCGTCGATCGTTACAAGTTCATTTGATTTTGAATAGCCGATCGCCTTTCGTTTCGGCAAAAACATTAAATCAGCACTCTCCGGCAATTTTATTAAATCCTTCGGTGTCAATTTTACTATCTCTCTGCCGATTCGTCCTGCACCGAAAATTCCAGGCTTATCAAATATTTCACCGTTTTTGTCAGCATATAACGCCGTTATCATTATTTAAACCTCGCATATTAAATCGATTGAATTTTGATATTTTGCTTAGCTTTAATATATTGTTCAAAAGGAATGTCAGCACTATAATCCATAACGTGTATATGTGATAATATCGGTTCACGCCAATCACCATAAATATGAGTTAAAATTTCATCATAATTTGCAGGCACCGGAATTTGAATATTTTCAAATGGTAAATAATCAACTTCCTCAAGATATTTAGTCTCATAAGTTCTTTCCCAATCTTTCGTTGGTGCATTGATCGGCGAATGAGTCAACATACCAACATAATCAGACTTTGTAAAATTCTTCGTCAAAAAATCTTCAAATATTATTCCACGTTGTCTATAAGGTAAATTAATTACTTGTTGTAACATATCAGCCGGAAAAATTGTTTGTTGTCCATTATTAATTGCATTTCTAATTAAATTAGGATAAATTGTTGCAACCAGTAATTCTTTTGATAATTGATGATTGATTATTTGTTGATCATTTGAAAATGGCGGCAACGGATCAAATGGAAAAATATCAATATAAATTCCGTGATTAAAATCGTCCATATCTAAATTTTGCGGCTCTATCATTGTAGTCCTGCTATCTTTGAGTTTAGCTATGGCACTGCCTAATATCCATTTATTTTCATATTCAAGCGTGATCAAAGGTAAATTTTCTTCAGATTTTATATTTAAAACTTCATCGCTTTCACGTCTGTAATTATAAAACAGATCTAAGAAATAAGGTTGCTTGATCTCTGTCTCAGCAACTTTTTTAAATTTCTCAAAATCCGGACGAAGCATCATAAGATCAACGTCGTCGTCCCAAGGAATAAAACCTTTATGACGTGCTGCGCCTAATAATGTCCCAAAAAATGCAAACCATTTAATATCATATTTTTTGCAAACACGAGCAAATTCGTTAATAAGTCCCAATTGAACATTCCATAACTTCTTTTTGTGTGAAGTTACAAGATAGCCACTTCTCATTTCATCATTAAAAATATCATTGACAAAAGTTTTATTTACTTTCACCAAATCACCTCATCATTGCCAAAGACTTTCAAGTAAACTGAATGGACTATGTGACTTTGAAGATTCGCTGTGACTTTTGGCGGATTTCTTTTTTTGTGCATTATCCTGATTATTCGTTGCCGCCGCTATATTGAATAAACTAATAGCGATCTTGTTGATTTTTTCAAATTCTTCTTCAACGTCGTCGATCGTGTGATTATCGCTTTTGTTGACGTATTCAAGTGCTAATGAAAAAATTTCTTTCGACAATGCAGCATTTTGATTTTCATTCATCGACGGAATTTTTTTATAGTGATGTTGCACGCAGCCTGTTCTAAGTTCAGAAGTTATAACATAGCGGCGAACTTCAGCATAAACTCTTTCGACTTGTCCCTTAGCCTCATTCAAAATTTCTTCTGCACGTTCAACAATTATTTTAGTATCTTCTTCATCAACCTTGCGTTCATTAAGTTTCTTTTTTAATTCATTGATCGTTAAGCTGATACAAGTATAAGTACTCTTTTCGGATTTATCGATAAATTTAACTTTATAAAGCGATCGTTTAATTCCAGTGCCCATTGCCTTCTCATTAACAAAATCGATTAATGATCGATTCGTCGGCACTAATTTTTCAACTGAATTGATAATCGGCTTTAGCCAATTTTTTATTTCGTGTTCCTGCATTTCATTCACCACCTTGTTAATTAGGAATGCGTAATTCGGAATTAGAAATTATTTTTTTAATTACGCATTCCGCATTCCTAATTCCTAATTATAAATAGCTTATCGGGTTGACACGCTGACCATTAACGTGAACTTCGTAATGAACGTGAGGACCGGTGCTAAAGCCGGTTGATCCCATCAACATAATAACTTGTCCACGTTTAACATATTGTCCAGTTGATACGACAACTTGACTTCCGTGACCGTAACGAGTCATTAAACCGTTACCGTGATTAATATCAACCATATTACCATAACCGCCGCTATTCCAGCCTGCATACTCAACAACGCCGTCAGCCGTTGCAACAATAGGTGTACCAAGATCATTAGCAATATCAATACCAGGATGAAAATCGCTGCCGCCCCAACGAAGTCCATAAGGTGAAGTTACAACGCCGGTTGTAGGCCATATTGACGGAACTGTTGATCCAACTGTTGAAGTTCCAAAAGCAAAAGCATTCGTTGAAAGTTGACCGCTTGCCGCAAGTGCCGCCGCTGTACTATTACTAAAATTCGCGGCGTTATTCATACTAATCATAACTGCCATTTGTTCACGTTGAGATTTAAGATCGGCTTGCAATTCTTCTAAACTTGTTCGACGTTTCAACATATCGCCTTCAATGATCGCTAAAGCCTCTTCAACGTCACTTAATTTTAAATCTTCAATCGGACCGCCTTGACCGTCGTGTTGATCGACTGACTCTTCAGTTGGTTGAGTTTCTGCTACTTGTTGTGATTCTGCTGATTCATTCGCCGCTTCAACTTCTGCTTGTGCTTGAGCTTCAGCGGCTTTCTTCTCTTCAACGTCTTTTGGCGGTTTAACTCCGGCTTGTATTCTTAATTCTGTTTCCATCTGCGTTAAGTTTTGAAGTTCTTCTGATAAAGTCGTTGCCTTCTTCGATAATGTTAATAATTGTTCTTGTTGAAGTTGATTAGCCTCTTGCATTTCTTGAATTTCAGCTTGATAATTTCGATAATGCAACGCACTGAATATTGAATAACCGCACGCCGACAAAAAAATTATTCCGCCTATTATGAATGATGCTACTGCTGTTTTATACATCTTTGACGACAAAATTATTTTTCGATCTTTTCCGAGTTCCTTCGGAAGATCATTTTTTTCTGTTTCCAAAAATTTTTCCTCCAAAATTAAAATTAAATTTCAACAGAAAAATTATATCATTATAAAAAATTTTTTTCAATCATTACAAAATATAATTCGATCGCGTGAAGGTTTTTTATAAATATTTTTGAAGTCTTCATTATAAAAATTTTTTTGATCGGAGAATGATTATGAGTAAGTATATAATGTTTCAAGGTACAAGTTCACACGTCGGCAAAAGTATTTTAACAACAGCACTTTGCAGAATTTTTTATCGTCAAGGTTTAAAAGTTGCACCATTCAAAGCGCAAAATATGGCGTTAAATTCATTCGTAACAAAAGACGGTTTAGAAATGGGCAGAGCACAAGTTGCACAAGCTGAAGCGGCAATGCTTGATCCGATCGTCGATATGAATCCTGTTTTATTGAAACCGACAGGCAATTCAACTTCTCAAGTGATTATCAACGGAAAAGCGATCGGCAATATGAGTGCTAAAGAATATCATCAAGGTTATTCATTAAAAGCATTCGACGCGGTAAAGTCTGCACTTGATCGCCTTGATAAAAATTTTGATCTGATTGTCATTGAAGGTGCAGGTTCTCCGGCTGAAGTTAATTTGAAAGCGAATGATATTGTTAATATGAGAGTTGCTAAATATCTCAATGCGCCGGTGATTCTTGTTGCTGATATTGATCGCGGCGGATCATTAGCGGCTTTAGTTGGTACTTTGGAACTTCTTGACGCTGATGAACGTGATCTTGTCAAAGGTCTTGTAATTAATAAATTTCGTGGCGATATTAATTTATTCACTCCGGCGATCGATTTTTTAGAGAATAAAACTAATAAGCCGGTTTTAGGTGT
>JAFUZV010000015.1 GCA_017476425.1 Selenomonadaceae bacterium | reverse complement strand
AGCATCGTCAATATTCCATTCCATTCTTAACATATTAAACACCTCTTTCCCTTTGTCAAGCAAATAATCTTTCATAATGTCATTAGCAATACAAAAGTTAATTGCTCTGATCATTGCCTCACCTAATGTTAAACCTTCAGCAATACCGATTTTAATTTTACCGACTAAAGTGCTGTAATCATTGAGATAGTTGCATTTTTTAAGTAACGGCTGATCAAGTCCATAATTGATATTATAAGATTGCACGATCAATTCAAGTGAAGACGAATCTCCACCAAAAGCATCAGACAATTTCATAATTCGATTTAAAGGTTCTTCAGCATTGCCATCGTAAAGCACAAAAAATTTCGGAAATGCAAATTTGATCATTGATTGTTTATAAATGTCTCGCTTGTTCGTGATAAGTTTATTGAAAACTTCAGCGGCGTAAGAGAAAAATCTCAGCGGCATATTTTCGTTGATTGTCGATTGATGTTCAACGAATACCAAAAAATCATTGCGAATCTTGCAAGAAATATCATTCTTCTGACCGCTAAAAAATATTCCGTCAAGCGTTGTAATTTGCAACTCATTCGGATCATTATAATCAGTATCAAGCACAGCATTACACAATGACAAAAGTCTGATCGGATCGCTGAAGTAACTGCAGAAAACTGAATTTCTATATTGAATGTTATCAGCAAAAAATTTTTTAATATCTTCCATTTGATCACCTGCTTGAAAGAATTATATCACAAAGTGCAAATAAAAACAGTGCAACTTTTGATAATTGCACTGCTTTTTTAATTAGGAGTTCCAGATATTGTTAATTCGCTTTTCGCTCTTCTTTGAAAAAATTTTTATGGAAACGAAATTAATATCCTGTTTTATCAGCAAGCATTTGAGTTACAGTCCATTGATTTAACAAATCAAGAGCCGGTATTAATGATTTTCCTCGTTCAGTTAAAGAATATTCAACAGTTGGCGGGATCGTGTTATATTGCGTTCGTTTAATCATATTATTTTTTTCTAATTATTTGAGACATTTTGCTAACATTGTCGAAGTTATTCCGTTTAATTTTCTTTGCAACTCATTATATCGCAAAGTATTATTTTCATTATCAGCAAGATACCATATGATCGGCAATTTCCATTTAGATCCCAAAATTTCCATTGCATATAAAATCGGACATTTGTCAGCATATAGATTTTTATTAACTGATGAAAAATTTTTATTCATTAATTGCACGTCCAATCAAATTATATAAAAAAAGCAAGTTACTGATAAAAATTATCGTACTTGTTTTTTATTTTTTTACATTATATTATCAGTCAAAATTATTTTGACATACTCCACACGAATAAATTCGGCGGATTCCGCTATTAACAATCAATGCTTCAAATTTGAAGTCTTACTTGATCTACTTCGCAGGACGATGCCCCATCCTGTGTTTCATTTCTGAAACTTTTCTTTTGTCTATCTGCGATCCGCTAGAGTGCCGCCATTACAGCTAAAATCGTTGCCCCTCTATCCTGGCGTTGTGGTAGACCTGCGGAGGTATGGCGACTTCTTGGCTGCAGCTTACGCTGTCGAGCTGTCTTCCTGATACCTTTACCCACCGTCTAAAAATTCTCATCACCTCTCATTAACTTTTTTTCTTTATTATACGACTATTTATTTAATTTGCAAGATTTTTTTGCACCTTTCATCACCATAGCTAAAGCTAGGTACTTTTCGGCGCATTTTGGTAATTCTCTTTGATGAGTTGCACGGAATATTTTTTTGTGAATGGAATATTATGCAATTCAAGTTGTTGACGAGTGCCATTAGACATAGGGGTGCCGACGCTCGGAAAGCAGCCGGCAGAGTCGACAAGAATTTTATCAGATAATCCAGCTTTATTAACTAAGTCCTTCATTACAAATTCAGCCATAGGTGAACGGCAAATATTACCGAAACAAACGAACAAAATTTTTTTCATCATTAAACCTCAAATGGTAGCAACTGCGCCAGGTTGATAGCCTGCTTTACGAATAGCATCTTTTAAAATATCGTCAGCAACTTCGTGATCAAAAGCCGCCTCAACAGATTTTTTTTCAACACTCGCCGCAACGATCGCCACGCCGTCGATTTTTTCAAGAGCTTTTTCAACTGTCGCCGTGCAATGGTTACAAGTCATACCTTCAACATTAATTGTTTTCTTGAGTTTAAACTTTTCGATCGCCTCAACGCGATCACGATAATTTTCATTCGCTTTAGCCATAGGACAACTTGATGAACATTCACCTTTACAACAAGTCGACTCACCTTTGAAAAAATTGTTATAAATATTTCTCATACCAACAGCAAAGATCGCCACGATCAAGAGTCCAAGAATAACAGTTGCAAACATTAAAATCACCTGCTTTATAATCTTTGAAAATTATTATCATTATCTGAATTATAAAGCGTAATTTTTTTTTGTCAATAGGATTTTATAAAATGATATGAGCCATAACGTAACCAACGCAACAACCACTAATAACGATTATCAAGCCAGGTATCATAAATGAGTGATTCAAAATATATTTTCCGATCTTTGTTGTGCCGGAACGGTCAAAACCGATACAAGCAAGGTCTGAAGGATAAGTCGGCAAGAAGAAATAACCATAACAGGCTGAAATGAATGACATAATCAAAACAGGATCCATTCCAACGTTAAGAGCCATCGGGAATACGATCGCGATCGCCGCCGCTTGTGAATTAACAAGTTTAGAAGTCAAGAATGCAAGAATTGCAAACGCCCAAGGATAAGTTTGAACCGCTGTACCAAGAAAGTCTTTCAAGAATGCCATATGAGCACTGAAATAAGTGTTAGCCATCCAAGCAACACCGTAAACTGAAACTAATGCAACAACACCGGATTTAAAGACTTGAGAATTTCCGACATCTTTAGCCTTGACTTTACAAACGATCAAAATGATCGCCGCAACAAGCAGCATAACCATCTGAATGACAGAAGTCATTGAAATTGCTTTTAATTCGCCTTTAGCGTTCGGAAAATGTGGAAGAAGATCAGGGAAATTACCTAAAATAGCAATAACTATAATTCCAGCAAAAAAGATATACATTGCAGTGTAAAAACTTGACGGAAGTTCTTTATCCATCAAAGATTCAGCATCACCATAGACATATTCTTTATTTGCAGCGTCACTGATAAATTTCTGAAATTCAGGATCATCAGCTAATTCTTTACCACGACGATAACTCCAAAGAGCCGCAAAAAATACGCCTAAACCGGTAGCCGGAACTGCAACGGCTAAAATTTGCAAAACGGTATATTCAAAACCAGCATTGTGCATAAAGCCGACGATTGAAACGATAGCAACGGAAACAGGTGAAGCGCAAATACCGGCTTGAGATGCAACGGACGCAACCGCCATCGGACGCTCCGGACGAATATTTTGTTTGATAGCAATATCGTAAATGATCGGAAACATTGTATAAACAACGTGACCGGTTCCACAAAGAACAGTCAAAAACCAAGTTGTAAGAGGTGCAAAGATTGTAATTTGTTTAGGATTATTTCTCAAAAATTTTTCAGCGTATTTAAGCATAACTGTTAAACCGCCAGAAGTTTGTAAGAAACCAGCACAAGTAACAACCGCTAAGATCGTCAGCATAACATCGATCGGCGGAGTACCCGGTTTATAACCGAAAACGAAAGTATAAATGACAAGTCCAATTCCACTTATAACAGCAAGACCTATTCCGCCGTGTCTAACACCAAAGATCAAACATACAAGTAGAACAAGAAAACCTAGAAACATTTCCATAACTCAAACCTTCTTTCTATTTTAAAATTTTTCTTCAGCACATCATCAAGAAGAGTTTCAAAATACCTTTATTTTTTTTCTTTTTTTTTAATTTCTTGATTCTTTAATGTGCTGATCTGTGTCTCAATAATTGTGCTATTCTTCAAATCTTTTGTATTTCCTGCAACATAAAATTTATTGATTTTTGCATAACCGATCTTGTGCAAAACTCTTGTGCAAAACTTTTATTTTGCTTCGATCACGAGTTAGGGAGTTTTTTCGGCTTTCTACTACTATTAATAATATAATAAGAGTAGTAGTAGTAGTAGTAGGGGCTGTGCATATGTGCATAACTCTTGAAAAAATGGCGTAATGACAGGCTGAAATGGCATTTTCAACTGTGCATAATGGTGTGCTTTGTATGTGCTCAAATCGGGCACTTATGCACAGTTATGCACAGGCTCAAAAATTGTGCACACATTTTTCACACATTATTAACAACTTATGCACAGGCTATGTACCATTCTTTCACAAAGTCTGTTACATTTTCTGACATTTTGACGTTTTGGAGCTTGATTTAACGCCATTTTTAACAATGTTATAAAAAATTTTCGATGCTGACGCTATTTATAACAATTTTAAGAAGGTTTTAGAGGCTAAATTTTGCACTTTTACCTGTGCATAACTCGAAAAAACCTGTGCATATCTCTCTGTGCATAAATGATTGTGCATTACTAAAAAAATTGTGCACAAAAAAAGAGTCCTCAAAATTTATCAAGGACTCCAAAAAATTTTTTCAAATAAATTTAACATTTATAACAGGTGAATAAAGTTTAAAAATTTCCTCAGCATTAATTTTATCTGAATCGTTTGCAAAGTCTCTATTTTAAAGTAGAGGCATTGAAAATTTTAAATGTGGATCAAGAATGCAACTGAAAAGCAGATTTAAATTTAGAATTATTATTTTTTATTTGTTTTTTTCAGTTGTGTTGTATTTATTGATGTGGTAAAAATGTTATTTATATCTTTAAATTCTATATCCTCAACGCTGAAATCATTAGTTGTAGTTGGTTGAAGAATAGTTTCAATATCAGAAGCCTCAACAACTTTATCATCAGCAGTAAACCAATGTTCCTCAACAGAATTTCTTTCTTCGTAAGAAGAAGTCGAAGAGTAAATTGTACTCATTGAGCCATTAGCAAGTTTAATATTGATATTCTTACTTGCACCGCCTTTAACAGTTATTACACCATCACTAGCTAAACTGATAACACGATCATTACCGACGTTGTAATAATTACTTGCACTAAGAGAATAAGTATTTGTTAAATGAATAGTATCATTAGTGCTGTAATTAGTGATCACGTCATAATCGTCACGGTTACCAAATTGGAAGACATCACCATAATAGGTGGAATAGCTACCGATCAAAGTATCATTACCATAACCACCATTAAGAGTGACAGAATAAGAATTAGACCCGGCATTAATTGAATCGTTGCCACTGCCGCCGCTAAGGCTTGAATAATCACCAGAACTGGTATTGTTGATAGTATCATT
>JAFUZV010000128.1 GCA_017476425.1 Selenomonadaceae bacterium | reverse complement strand
TTTTATTTTGAGTTAAGTGACAAAGTAATTCAGCTTTGCTTTCAAAACTAATCAAGCCGAGTCTATGAAGATTTAGATCAATAATTTCATTCACAAGACGACGACAAGCACCTTTAGCCGTTTCCATATCACTATCCATACTGCCGGAGTTATCAAGCATTAACATAACATCAGCAGAAACAACTTGAGGAAATTCAGGTTTAGCACCGGGCTTAATCGTCTCTTCAACGGTGTCGTCAGTCTGTTCATCTCTAACTGTAACTTTTAAATTCTGATTTGCGTCAAATTCAAAAGTAATTTCAAATGTCGGAATGCCTTTCGGTTGAGGAGCAATGCCTTTTAATTCTAAACTTCCGTCGAAATCGTGATATTTAATTTCTATTTTGTCTTCGTTATCGTGACCGGCTTCATAAACAAGCACATTAATTTTTGTTTGATTGTCTCTTGTTGTTTTAACTCTATGTGTTCCTTTGCAAATTATTCCTTCACCATATTTTGTACCCTTTTGAAGAATTTTTGTAAAAATTTGTTCGTGCTTATCATTAACAGTCATAACACCGAACGAATGAGATAAAATTCCTTCAATAGTTCCGATGCCTTCAGGTGAAGTAATAATTTTCGCCGCAAGTGCTGCACCGTAAGCAACAAGCATTGATTTATCCTGACCGCCGGGCTCATAACCAAAAATTTTTTCGACTTCTTCAATGATATATGGAATGTAACAAGAGCCGCCGGCTAAAATTACATTGCCAATATCTTCACGCTTAAAAGTGTCACCTTTGTTCAAAAATCTTTTCAAGCGATCGAAAATGCTTTTGTAAATATCTTTGCTAATTTCATTGAATTGATCACGTGAAAGCGTACTTTTAAAATCATAATAAGGAAAAACTTTTTGTATATTAATTTTCGTTTCAAATGTATCACTTAAATCTTTTTTAGCATCTTGTGCCGCCGTCAAAATTCTATAACGTTGAGTATAATATTCACCTTCGTCGCTGATACCGGATTTTTTGAAGTCAGAAAGATCATTGCCGGTAACGTCTTTGATCTGCTTGATAAAATAATTTACTAATGCTTTATCGAAATCGTCACCGCCAAGATGTGAATCACCATTAGTATCAAGCGGAGTGTAAATATGTTTATCAAGATCGGCTTTGAGGACACTAAGATCAAAAGTTCCGCCGCCAATATCAACAACGAAAACCGCTTTATCTTCCTTATCGTGATCACGAATTGATTCGATCGCCGCCGCTGTCGGTTCTTCCAAAATCCACATAACTTTAAAGCCTGCAGCTTCACCGGCTTTTTTAGTTTCATTGCGCTGCTGATTTTTAAAATAAGCCGGTACTGTTATAACTGCGCCGATCTCTTCATCTTCATCACAATTCACAATTTCAATAAAATTTCTTCTGACTTCTTTCAATATTTCGGTTGCAACGTCTGTCGGTGAAAATTTCTTTCCGTTGCTTTCAAAAATTTTTTCGATCGTTCCCATTTGAGTTTTTGATGAGCTGATCAAATTTTTCGGATCAGTTGCACCAAGATTAGCGGCAACTTGTCCAACAAAAATTTTTCCGTTTTTATCAACATAGAGTTTTGAAGGTAGCATTTTTTCGCCGTTAAAGTCAACTAATTTCTTCTTACCGCCTTTGAAGTAACAAGCTAATGTATTTGTTGTGCCCAAATCAATTCCAACAACATATTTGAAAGTATCCGCCATTTAATTATCTCCTATCTTTTTAAAACATTTTCATTTCAAGATTTTCATCAAGCCCAAACTCTTTTAAATCTTGATCGTGTGCAATCAATTCATTTTTGATCGTGTCAAGAATTTCATAATAAGCAAATTTGCGACCTTGATAAAAATCATTTTGACGATTATCTTTTGCTTCTTTGAAAGCATCATTTGCATTATCAAGTACACGGGCAATAATAAATTTTACTGCTTCCGGTGATAACGGTTCAAAATCATTTTCATTCATCAATTTCTTCACCACGCTTTCTTAATTCTTCAATCCGATTGTTGATCGATTTTTTTGCATTTTCAATTTCTTTTTGCCAATGTTTAAAATTACCTTTTTTCTCTTCTTCTTTTAAGTTATTCCATTCATTAGGATAAAAAGATTCTGGATTTAAAATTTTAGCTTGGTGAATGGCAATAACTTTTTTCAAACTACGAATACCTTTTTTGATTGATTTAGAAGATTGTTTTTGTAAATCTTCTTCAGCGAAAAGTTGTAAATCAAAATTCATTGAAATTTAATTGTTCCTCCAAAAGTGCAAGTTAAAAAACTATCTTTCGTTAAAACCGGCGCACCACCAACAAAGTAGTGCATATCGCAGCCTTTCCAACTCATAATTATAGCCGGTATGCAAGGAACAGGACCTGCAGGCGTTGGCGGAATCATTTTGCACGTCCCGAAAGTTAAAATATTTACAAAAGGAATGTGATCATTTGCGTTTAACAGCGGTAGATGAGTTTTGCAAGAGATCACTCCGTGACTTATCGGACACAAAATCGGAATCGGAGCCGGAACTGTCGCTCCGTTGCACTTGATCATTGACATCGCTGTCATATATTCTTTGCTCATTGTGTCGCCTCACTTCATTTTGTATTCTCAAAACGTCTTCATCCCAATAAAATGATCTATCATTCATATTAATCACCAAGCGGATCATTTGAAGATTTTTGTTGATCGCCTTCGTTATTCTCACAATTATTTTGATCGTTGTTTTCATTAGGCTGATCATTTTGATTATCTTGTTGAGATTCTTCATTGTGATTTTCTTCTTGATTATTTTGTTGATCGCCTTCGTTGTGATTCTCTTCTTGAGGCTTTTCATTTTGTTGATCATTAAAATCTTTTTTCTGTTGTTCAAATTCTTGCTGCTTAGTTTCTAATTCTTTCTTCTGATCGTCAATATTTTTCTGTTGTTCATCAAGTGATTTTTGACGTTCTTGTTGTTCACTCTTCTGACGCTCAAGTTCATTCTTCCAATTATTGTAATCATTTTGTCTAGCGTTAAGACGTTTTTCCCAATCATTAAGTTCATATTGTTTATTAGATTGTTGTTTTTGTTGCTCATCAAGTCTACGCTGGCGATCATTAAGACCATTTTCACGACTATCAAGAGAATTTTTACGATTATCAAGATCACGTTGACGGTTATCTAAGTTGCGATCTCTTTCGTTGAGTCTAAATTCTTTTTGATTTAAACTAAAATCTTTCGCTTTAGCATCATTTTCTCTTTTGCTGACTTCATTTTCACGGCTTTTGAGTTCAGCAAGTTTATCATCAAGTTTTTTCTTAGCCGCATTGAGTGATTCGATCGTCAAAGTCAAATTATCAGTGAGTTTTGACAAGCGATCATTTTCCTTTTGCAATTTGCGATTTTCTGTCTGCACTGCGATCAATTCATCGTGCCATTCAATTCCGATCTTGTGCATACGTTCAAGCATTCCACTAAGATAATCAACATCTTTTAATTCATCAAACATTTTTTCACCGCCTTACTTAAGCAATTCTTTCATTTGTTCTTGAATTTTACGATAATTTTCATTCTCTTGAGTCAATTTTTTGATCGTCTCATCTTGATATGCAATAGTTGTTTCAAGTCTTGCGATCCAATCAATTCCCAAATGATAAATTTTTTCAAATTCTTCAAAGCGTTTATCTTCCACCTTAACCACCTATCTCAATAAATTTTTCTTCAATCATTACACGACCTTTTTTCTTGCTGTCACGTAATTTTTGATTATCAAAAAATTGCAGTCTCAACTTTCCATCTTTCATAATTCTCATTGTTACAAATGGCGGCTCTTCCTTCTCATAATCGTTTTCAGTCAATTTAATTTTGCCAATGAAAACCGCTAAACCGGAATCATCAAGCGACAATTTTTTTTGATTATTAAAGCACTGATAAACCGAAAAAGTCCAGTCGTTTTGATTCAATTCATTTAACGACAAAATTAATGGCATCGACTCAAAGCCAAAAGGCATATTTCTTGCAATACCTCTGATAAATTTATTTCCTTGTGCGTAACCAATGCAAAACGGTATAACATTAATCGTCTCAACTTTCAAGCCGTTGATCTTGCTGTTGAGATAATTCACTGCGCCGCCGGCAACTGCAAGGTAGCGATCTTCAAGTCCTTCAAGCAACAAATCTTCATCGTTAAAATCGAAATCCTCAACGTTAAAAACTTCTTCGCCGAAATATTCTTCTAAAATCTTTGTGAAAAATGGAATTTTACAAGTGCCGCCGAACGGAAAAATTTTTGCGATCTCGCTTTTGTCGTGATAATTTCCATTCTCATCAAGATCATCAAAGAGTGAATCAAAAAGATCAAAAATTTTTTTCTTGTAATCACTCGTTTCAAGAAGATTTTCAATATCACTGCGCTTAAGAGTAATTTTTTCAAGTCCTTCCGGATAACCTGCTGTTAAGTGCATTGCTGAAATTTCTTTTGCTCTGCCTTTGAAAATCATTTCTTTTAAATCTCTTGCAAAGTCAAGAAAAAATTCTTCACGATTTGATCTATCAACCATTGAATTATCAAAATCATTCTTAAAATTCTTCAGCAAAATTTTTTCATAAATATCTTTGTCAATGTCTAAGCCGCCAAAACAAATACCACTCGCCGCAAGTTCAGTAATTTTTAAGCCGCCGTCATTCAAACGATCAACTTGTGCAATGCTGACATCAAGAGTTGATCCGCCGAGATCAAAAATCATAATCAATTTTTTATCAAAGTCCGGCAGATCATTAAGTGCAAAGAGAGCGGCGAACGGCTCACTAATCAAGCATTCAACTTTGAGTCCGGCATCTTCAGCAGCTTGTTTGATCAGATCACGTTGAATTTTTGAAAAACAGACCGGCACAGTTAAAATCGCCCGGATATTTTGATCTTTTTTATTATCGAAGAATGATGATTTCATCTTTTCAAAAATATCTTTGACGACTTCTTTAGCTGTGACTTCACGTCCGAGACTTTTAATTAATTGTTTCCAATCAGCAATTTCAATTTTACGCTTGATCTTGTCGACAAAATTTTTTTCGTCAGTCTTACTGTAATTGATCGCAATTTGTCCGATAATCTTTTCAACTTCACCGTCAGAAGTCTCACTATAATAAATAGCGTTCGGAGCGTATTTTATACCTGATTCATTCTTGTTGAGTTGAATAGGTTTAAATTTTCCGTCGAAAGCCACCGCCTTAAGATTGCAAGCTCCAAAATCAATACCAACTAAATAATCTTCCATTAATGCGCCACCTCATAAATAAATTTTCTATAAACCGTAGACGGTACAACTTCCGCCGAAATAAATTTTTTTCTCTTTGCCGTTTGAATCAATAAAACTGAAATAATGCGGCTGAATATTAATTTCTTTGATCGTGTTATACAAATTTCGATCTGAAGTCTTCACAACTGAAACAGGATCATTCATTCCTAAATTCGCCCAATCTTCATAGCGATCACCAACATTGAAATTTAAAATGCTGACACCAAAATTTTTTAAATAACTTTCGACAGCATTTTTGATAATTTTAGCACCTTGAGAACTTAACGGCGAATTTTTAATAGTGCTTTCACAACTTTGCAACACACCCATAAATTGTTTAGCGATTTTGATCGTGAAGTCAGCAATTTCATTTGTTGTATTTTCATCGAAAGTTACAGGCTCAGGAAAATTTTTTATCATTTCGTCGACTTTCTCAAGACGATCTGAAAACCATTCATAATTAGGATAACGCTTTAAAATTTCATCGCTTACAAATTTTTTGAAATTTTTAATCTCAAATATTTTTGCTTTATGACTCAACCAAATTTGTCGTCCACGTTTACCGCTTAAGTCTAATGGATAAATTGACGGCGAAATTTTTTGTAACTCAGGTTTAGGTGACGAATTTATCACAACAGACTGATTAACCGACGATCTTGACGGTGAATTTATCACGACAGGTTGACCAACTGAATATTTTGGCGGTGAATTTATTGCAAAAGATTGATTGATCGGTGTTAAATTTTGTTGTTGCGGCAAATTTTTAAAGTATTCAACTTCATTCTTCAAACTTTCATTCTCACGTTTTAAATTTTCATTCTCACGCTCTAAATTTGATACACGATCATTGAGATCGCTTAAACTCTTTTGCACTAAATTATAAACATAATTAGCAGTTTTATTAACAATCTCTTCTTCTGATTGAATCGTTGGTGAAGAATTATATGACGATTGATTTTGAAATTCTAACGATTTAATTCGCCGCTCTAAATCATTATTGAATTTGATCAAATACATTATTTCGTCAAAATGTGCTGCAAGTTGTTTTAATTTTTGATAGTCGTAAATGGACGATTGAGAATAAACCGGCAAAATTGACATTAATTTTGAAATGTTCTCTTCGAGTTGTGTAAGCCTCTGATGATGATTTCCAAGAATCCGATCATAATTATTACTAAAAAAATTCATAATTAAGCCTCAAATTTGTAAACTGTACAGCTTCCGCCAAAATAAATTTGTTTAACTTTGCCGCTGCCTGTAACGTAAGCAAAATAATGTGGCTGAATGTTGATCTCTTTCAACTTATTATACTTACTTTGATCATTTGTCTTAACAGTTCCGACAGGTGCATTCATTGATAAATTCGCCCAATCTTCATAGCTATCGCCGGGCTTAAAATTCATTTTTTGGATACCGAAACCACTTAAATAATTTTCGATTAGATTTTTTAATTCATTTGCGGCTTTTGAGTCATTCGACGAATTTTTAATCATACTGTCACAAGATTGAATTGCACCCATAAATTGTTTAGCAACTTTAACTGTAGAATTTGCAATATCAGAAGTTGCACTTGCGTCGAAGTCTTCAGGCTCATTCAATTCTTGGACTACTGATTTAACTTTATCAAGTCGATCAGCAAACCAGTCAAATGAAGGATATTTTTTAACGAACTTTTCAAGCTCATTAAAGTTGTTGAGATTATTTTTATGTTTCAACCAATTCTGCTGTCCGATTGTTCCATTCAAATTTAACGGATAAATTGTCGGTGGTGATAACTGTTTTCTATCAACAGTATTATCACTAGTTATTATACTTTTGATCGCCTTCCAAATATTTTCAAGTATAATTGACACTTTATCAATTAAACTTGAGGAACTTTCAAAATTTTTTCCAGACACATTTTTCACCTCGCTGTCAAATAAGATCACTTTCTTTTGTTAAATGAAGATCGCCGTCTTTGATCTTATTGCCTTTGTTATCAAAAACTTCTGCTCTTAAATCTAAACTGCCGTCTTGATTAGCCTTGAAAGTCACTTTAATTACAGTGTCGGACTTCTTCAAATTCTCCGGCAGATCAATATAAATTGTGTCGATCAGTTGAAAACCATCTTCATCAACTCTAATTGCACCGGGATAATTATTGACATCGTATTTATAGCATTCAATTTCAAGCCGTTTTTGATTGTCTCTTGATAAATTAAAATTACGACTGTTTTCATAAGGCAATTTAATATTAGCCGGAATTATTTTTTTGAATTTATCAATTTGCATACCTTCAGTAGCGGCAACGCCAATTTCAAAACTCATCACTTGTTCAACGTCATCAATTTTACTAATATCTTGTGCTAAGATCGCTGCGCCTCGTGAGATCAAAGTACCAACTTCAGGATCACAAAAAATATCATCACGATTGAGTTTTTCACTTAAGAGTTGTTGAATCAGCGGAATTTTGGAACTGCCACCGGCAAGAACAATTTTATCTATCTTTCCGATCGCTTTTGCCTCTTCAGATTCGATTTTTTTATAAGTCAAGTCAACAGTCTTTTCAATCACCGATTTAATAATTTTTTCAAGTTCACGGCGTTTAACTGGAATTTTCATTTGTTCACAATGATTTTCACTTGTCCAAAAATCGAACATTGCAAAAGTCGAAAGTGAATCTGATAAATCTTCTTTGACTTTCTCCGCCGCAATACGAATAGCAATTATATTTTTCTCATATTGTTCTTTAGTTACCGTGAAAGTTGAATTGTAATTGCGAATGTTTAAAGTAAATTTCGGTTGAAGTCCAAGCTGTTCATTAGTCCAACGCATCAAATTTTCAGCAAGCATATCAGTTAAAAGATTGCCGCCGAGTTTTGGATCACCGCTAGGTATTCCGACCGGTCTATATTTTCCATTTTCATTATTTCTTTCAATCAATGAAACATCAAATGTTCCGCCGCCAAGATCATAAATCAAAACTTTATTAACGTTGCCGCCTTCATTATAATGTACTGCGATAGCCGCCGCTGACGGCTCATAAATCGATCGAACTTTTTCATCATCAAGATTTAATGATTCGCTTGCAGCCTCTTTGATCGCTTGTATTTCATTAGGTTGAAATGTTGCAGGAACTGTTATCACGGCACGATCAATTATTCCGTCTTCAATTCCGAAGTCGTCAAATAATTTTTCCTGCATATCTCTGATAACACGATTCAGAAAAAGTTTTGTTGCTCTCTTCGGCGTTAAATTAAATTCGTCGCCGTTGCCGGCTGTAATTTTATATGAAAAGCTGCGTTCCTCACCCAGATCAGTTTTGAAATTATCTATACAAGATTTCGGATCAGTTAAACGGTGATTTTTAGCAATATAACCAATATCATAATTATCTTTCGTGTTGAAATGTATCACGCTTGGAATTAAAGTCTCATTATTATAATCAAGCTGACGATAATTATTTCTTTTTGTCTTGTAAGTTACAACAGTGTTAGTCGTTCCAAAATCAATTCCGATCGCTTGTCCCAAATTAATCCACCTCTCAATTTAAAAATTTTTCATTTTCAATTATAACACAAAATTAAATTTGCAAGTGTACTTGTTGGATAATAATTTTGACTGAATAGATACATTTGATCTTAAAAAAATTTTTTTGAGAAAAATATTTTTAATTGTCTCTAGGCATCGCCGCACGAAGAGCATCACGAACAGTTTCAACGGGAATTAATTCGATCGATTTATTTGATCTGTTAGCATCAGAAAAATTTTTCTTCGGCAAAATGATCGAAGTAAATCCCATTCGACTTGCTTCATCAATTCGTTGACGAGCTTTACTCACTGCACGGACTTCACCACTCAAACCAACTTCACCGAAGACAACGCAATTTTTTAAAAGTTTTCGATTAGCAAAACTTGATGCCATAGCGATCGTTATCGCAAGATCGGCAGCCGGTTCATCGATCTTAATTCCGCCGGAAGTTTTAACATAAACATCACAAGGTCCTATACTCAAATGCACACGCTTTTCAAGGACAGCTAACAATAATTGAATGCGTTTAATGTCGACTGAATCACTTGTACGACGCGGCGGCGGAAAAGGTGTAGGTGCTACAAGTGCTTGAACTTCAACTAATAGCGGTCGAGTTCCTTCAACTGTCGGAATGATCACGGAGCCTATATCTTCTTCTTTGTCCGGCAAAAATAATTTTGATGCATCCGGCACGTCAATCAATCCAACATCACGCATTTCAAATAATCCGATCTCACTCGTTGCACCAAAACGATTTTTGATCGCTCTTAAAACTCTGAGATCAGCAGTCCGCTCACCTTCAAAGAATAAAACAGTGTCAACGATATGTTCAAGGACTCTAGGTCCGGCTAAATTTCCATCTTTCGTAACGTGACCAATTATAAATGTTGCAATTCCGTCAGCTTTAGCAATTCTCATTAAACCTGCGGCGCATTCTCTGATCTGTGAAACAGATCCCGGTGCACTTTCCATATCAGCTCTATAGATCGTTTGAATTGAATCAATTACCAAAAAATCCGGTTGGACGTTTTCAATATGTACTGTGATTCTTTCAAAATTCGTTTCGGCGCAGATCAAAAGCTCATCAGCAAGTGCATTAAGTCGATCGGCTCTCATTCTGATCTGTCTTGCACTTTCTTCACCGGTAATGTACAAAACTTTTTTATGATCTCTTGCAATGTCAGCACAAACAGCAAGCGTTAAACTTGATTTACCTATACCGGGATCACCGGCGATCAACACTAATGATCCGGGTATTACTCCACCGCCTAAAACACGATCAAGTTCACCTGAGCCTGTTGCAAAGCGTGGCAAATCTTCAGTATCAACTTTAGAGATCGGCATAGGCTTTTCCATAGTCGACGGCAAAATTAATTTTTCATTACTCTTTGTCGTTGGTTTTGCGATCTCTTCTGCAAAAGTATTCCAGCCGCCGCAATCAGGACATTTTCCGATCCAACGTGCTGATTCGTGTCCGCATTCTTGACAGACATAAATAGTATTTTTTTTCGCCATTAATTAAAACTCCTTACAAAAATTTTTAATAAAAAAATCTCCACTAATTTTAATGGAGATTGAAAATTTTTCAAGCAGTGATCATTTTTCAGTGATCGCCGCCATCTTCGATAAAGTTATAAACACTGATCGAATCAAATTAGTTCTTGACTCAACGTCAACTGTTCGAGTCTTAAACAACCTATAAATAAATTGTGCACAAAGTTCAGCTTCACGCTTTGTAACCATTCGATTTTTTATGAGATAATCGATCATCGACTTGATATAATCAAATGTTGTATCAGCATTTATTTTATTAATCATATCCTTATAAACGTAGTCCGGATCAAGTTCGGTTGTCTCAATAATCGTAATGCGAATGTAGCCGCCGAGTCCGCGACGTGATTCGACGATAAAGCCTCTTTCGTGAGTAAAACGAGTGCTTAAGACGTAACTAATTTGAGAAGGCGCACAAGAAATTTTATTTGCAAGTTCCGTGCGTTTCAATTCAACTTGACCATCTTCTTTCGCCGCGAGTTGTTGAAGAATGTATTCTTCTATAGCGTCAGCAATATTGTTGACCATTTTATCACCTGCTTTTTAGTCGAAAGATTTTTTGATCGACTATTTGACATATTATATTTGACTTTTTGATAATTTGCAAGTGTTTTTTAAATTAATGCCATTATAAATTAATTAAGGATATTTTTAAATGAAGTTGTCGAGAAGAGGAAAATTATTTTTTAGTTGTAAAATTGTTACAGAAATGATAATTAAATTTTACAAATAGCTTGCAAACAATTTACAAATATGTTAGCATATATAAAAATCATATGAGAGGAGAATAATTATGTTAGAAGGTTTTGTAAAAATACCGCTTTTGTCTGGAAGTTCCTTTTTATCTGTAACAAGTAATGGTTTAAATTTCAATAATAATGTTGTGTATCGTATGAATAAGGTTAAGTATATCGTTTTGCTTTTGAATGAAGATAAAAAACAACTTGCAATACAAAAATGCGATGAAAATACTGAAGATAAAATTTCATTTTTCCGTGACGAAAAGAATTTAAAAAATGGTGTCAGATTTAATAACCGTGAAACGCAAATAATGATAGCACAAATGATGAACTGGAATTTGGAACAATATAATTACCGTGTAGATGGTATTTATTATGAAAAAGAACAAGCAATGATTTTTGATTTAAATATGGCAAGGAAATTCAAAAAAAGAATTGTCAAAAATTCAACGAACAATTAAAATTTAATTTACAAATAAATTACAATCAATCATTGACATTTAAATTTTATTATGCTATAAATAGCAAGTGAGTTTATTTTAACTCTCGGAGGGAGTGATCATTATTGAAGATTAAAATTCAAAACAAAAAAGCACATCGTGACTTCTGCCAGATGTACTATAAAATATCTTTAGCAAATTTATTTTATCATATTCTCGGAGAAGGTCAAGATGTGTGCTTGTTAAGTGTACACATTTTTTATTGCAATGAGGTGAGAATATGGTAAAAAATACCTTTGATGAAGGTTTCAATCTTGAACTTGTTGAAACCGCTTTTTTCGATGGTGTATTAGAAATTCCTAAAATTAATCCGCCTAACGAAATTATTATTCCAAAAATTATGATTCCATTTTCAAAACGAAACTGCAGTGAAAATTTTTCTGAATGTGTTGTTTTCTATGAATACGACGAAAAATTTGCTGATCTTATTCGTCAACCTGAAGATTTTGTAAATGATATTATGCGTTTCCCGATGATGGTTGCGCCGGATAATTCACTTTATCGTGATGCACCGTTAATTGTTCAAATGGCAAATGTTTATCTTGACATACTCCGCACGAATAAATTCGGCGGATTCCGCTATTAACAATCAATGCTTCAAATTTGAAGTCTTACTTGATCTACTTCGCAGGACGATGCCCCATCCTGTGTTTCTTTTCTGAAACTTTTCTTTTGTCTATCTG
>JAFUZV010000127.1 GCA_017476425.1 Selenomonadaceae bacterium | reverse complement strand
ACCAAGATAGAGGGGCACACGCACAGCGTGATAGTTAGTAAAGCTGAGAGGCAAAACGAAGTTGAGCGGCAAGACCAACAAACAGGCTATGCCTGCGGCACTCTAGCGGATCGCAGATAGACAAAAGAAAAGTTTCAGAAATGAAACACAGGATGGGGCATCGTCCTGCGAAGTAGATCAAGTAAGACTTCAAATTTGAAGCATTGATTGTTAATAGCGGAATCTCCCGAATTTATTCGTGGAGAGTATGTCAAGAAAATATTCAGAGGACGCAGATAGTTTAAAAGATTTTTAGCAAAAAAATAGCGCAGCTTATGAAAAGTTGCGTTTTTTTATTTTTTAATTAATTTATCAATTTTAACGAATTAATCAGCCATCGTCAAAGCCATAATCGCTTTTTGAGTGTGCAAACGATTTTCAGCCTCATCAAAAATCACATCAGCATTATTTTCAAAAACTTCTTCGGTTATCTCTTCACCACGATAAGCCGGCAAACAGTGCATAACGATAACATTTTTATCAGCGTGCTTGAGAAGATCGCTGTTGACTTGATACGGCGCAAAAATTTTCTTTCTTTCCTCGTGTTCAGCTTCTTGACCCATTGAGGCCCAAGTGTCAGTAACAACAATATCAGCATTTTTGACGGCTTCAATAGGATTTTCGACCCAATTTAATTTTGCACCAGTCTCTTTTGCGTCATTTATTGCATTTTCAAAAACATTCTGATCGGGACGATAATTTTTCGGAGTTGCAACGCTTAATGTCATACCGACTTTCGCCGCGCCGTAAAGATACGAATTTGTCATATTATTGCCGTCGCCGACATAAGCCATTTTGAGATTTTTTAAATTTTTGCCTTTATGTTCTTTAATCGTCAAAAGATCAGTCAAAACTTGACAAGGATGCAAAAGATCAGTCAAACCGTTAATAATCGGAATTTCAGCAAATTTTGCAAGTTCAATGACGCGATCGTGACCAAAAGTTCGGATCATAATTCCGTCAAGATAACGGCTTAAAACTCTTGCAGTATCTTTGATCGGCTCACCACGACCAAGTTGCAAATCACGATTAGACAAAAATAACGCTGATCCGCCAAGTTGATACATACCGACTTCAAAAGACACTCTTGTACGAGTTGAAGACTTTTCAAAAATCATTCCGAGAGTTTTTCCAGCGAGAATTTTGTGTTCAATTCCGGATTTTTGCATTGATTTTAATTTTGCGGCGAAATCTAAAATATTTTCAACTTCTTCAACGCTGAGATCGTGAATTGACAATAAATCTTTACCTTTTAACAAATAAATCAACCTTTCAATGAGAAATTTTGTAACGATTTGAAATTTTATCATACGCAAAAAAAAATTACAACGCCTAATCAAAAGACGTTGCAAACAAAAAATTTTTTTGACGAAGAAATTTTCAAATTAAAAATAATTCTGCGATAAAAACTGCGATACAACAAAGAGTAGCGACTTGAAATAAACTTGCGCCGAACCAAGCGGCAATAATTCCTAAAATTAATGCAAATGCTCCTGAAATTTGTGATTGCGTTGAATTTAAAATCGCCGGAAAAGTCATAACTGCTAAAGTTACGTAAGGAACATAATATAAAAATGATTTTAAATGTCGATTTTTAATTTCGTGACGGATCAAAGTCAGCGGCAAAATTCTTATCGCAAGCGTTACAAAACTCATAACAGCGATATAAATATAAATTTCGTGATTCATTATATTTTAACCTCAATTTTCATTTTTAACGGGAAAAATGTAGGAAGCAACGCCGGCAATTAAAATTGTCAAAATAATTGTCCTGGTTCCGGCTGAAATTTCATAAAAAATATTCGTTGCGATGAAACTCAAAATAAAACTTGCAATGACAGCTAAAGCGATCGATCGATCATTTTTCGCCGGCGGAATAATTATAGCCAAAAACATTCCGTAAAGTGCAACGCTGAGAGCACTGACAACGGAAAGCGGCAAAACATTTCCTGCAAAAATTCCGAGTGCAGTACCGATCGACCAGCCGGGCAATGCAACCAACATTGCACCGTAATTATAAAATGGATTTAAAAATCCACTGCGAGCAACTGTAATTCCAAAAATTTCATCAGTAACATCAAAACCGACTAAAATTCTGTGATAAAATGGCGTATTTTTTGAAAATTTTTGACTTAAAACCGTGCTCATCAACAAATAACGAGCATTCGCAACAAGAGTTATCAAAGCCATTTCAAGATAAGAGGCATCAGCAGCGATAACTGTAAATGCTGCATATTCACCGGCAGAAGCATTATTTAAAAAACTCGTCAAAAATCCTTGAAACGGTGATAATCCGGCGTGTTTAGCGGCAATACCTAAAGTAAATGAGACAACGAAATAACCGAGACCGATCGGAATGCCATCACGAATGCCTTCACTGAGTGCTTGACGATTAGTTATTAATTTTGTGCTATTCATTAATTAAAAATCCTCTACGAAATAAATAAAGCCGCTGATCTAATCAACGACGATAATTCAAATTTCAATAATTACATTGTACAAAGCCACGATAAATCTTCAGAAGACAACAAATATAAATCTTTACTTCCGGAATAAACTCCTTCGCTGAATTTTATATTATTCTGCATTAAAATATTTTTTATGATTTTTACGGTATTTTGTTCACCTTGACGTTCAAAATCATCAATTACAATACAAAAACTTTCATTTAAGCACGACGGCAAATACGGCAAAATATCAATTCTGGCACAAGGAATAGTTCCACTAACATCAAAACCATATGGACCATCAATCGAAATGAAATCAAATTTTCGTTCGGCGACCACTTTTCTAAATTTATCTCTATTATAAATGGTGGTTAGAGAATACCCCCCCCCCCGTTTACTTCAAACCTTATTCTTTCAAGATTTATCAAGTTCATTCGTGAAGCTGAGGAGAGTTGAAAATTATTTTCCAAAATTTTTACGAATGTTTCATTGTGTTCTACCATCAAGTGAATATAGTCTTTAAGATTTTTTCTAGTCTTAATGTACTGAGCAATTAATTTTGAAGATTGTCCCGGTCCCAATTCTAATATTGATTTTGGTTGCACTTCATTCAAAATACGGAACACAACATAAAAATAATTATAACCAACGGCAGAACGACCGGGATTTATTGAAAATTCATCTTTTGAAAGCCATTTGCAACCGTTTATTGAATCGTGGAACACTTCAGACCACATTAACTCATTGACATTGCGATTAACGCCATTGAAAAACCTTAACAAATTCATTTCCAAATTAGAATCCATAAGAAAATCTCCTTAATATTGAATAAGAATATTTCAATTTAAATCTTCAACTCGAAAAATAATGTAAATTTCCGATCCTAATTCCGGCACATATTCAGTCATTTCATCAAGCCCATTCAATACCGTCTCATCAAAAATTTCAAAATCTCAACACTGTTGCATTTGCTTGTGAGTGAATGGCTTAACGAAAAAACTTCCTTTCTCCAAGATATTTACTTTTTTATTTAATTCACTGCTAACATCGAAGAGCATTTGCGAAAAAGAATCCATATCAAATACAAAATGCTGTTGAAGTCGAATATTAGTATCACCAAAATCATATATAGATTTGATCAGTCCACTTTTTAGTGCAAGCAGTCGATGAAAACTTTTTGCATTCGGTACAGTAATTAAAGTCACCGTTTTAGAGTTCATCAAATTCATTGCCGTGCGGAGTAAGTCTTTAGGATTCTCAACTTCGTGCAGCAAGCCAGACAAAAGAACGAAATCAACACCATCATTTGAAAATATATCTGCTAACTGATCAAATTTATCTTCAAAGAAACCTTTAACGAATATTGCATTTTTACTCTTTAATTTTTCACGTGCATTTTGCATATATTCGTCAGCAGGTTCTACCAAAACGTATTTTTTAATATCATCGACATAACAAGCAATCGGCCACAATGCACAACCGACTTCAATTAAATTTTTATGATCGTACTTTTGAATGATTGAAATTGAACGCTTGGTACGGTATTCACTAAGTTTTATCTCAAAAGCACTTGTCTTTCCTGAAGTATACTCTTTTGCATAAGCATTAATATCTCGCATAATCGATCACCGCCTAAATTTTTCGACATTTCATTGCAATTTCAGAAATGTCGTCCATATCACTAATTGTATATCGCTGATCTATCGGTAAAAATACCATATACTTAGACAAAAGAGTTTCTATTTTTGCATAGTTACTTTGTTCCGGAACGTGTCTCCACCAAGTTGGTGTATAAATGTGATTAGAAACCAGCTTTTCACGAAAATCTTCTTGCACAACTAACAATGGATAATAGTATTGAGTTTTCGTTGACAAATTCACTTGAAACAAATTAATATCTTTCAAGTTTTCATGCAACCTCAATAAATTTTTGTACCTCAAAGACTGCACTTTTTGATAATCAATAGATGAAAGTATTCTTTGAGTAAGTGGAGACATTTTCGTATAAGATTTTTCTAACCGCTTTTCATTTGCAAGATGATCTTGATAAATATTATTAGTTCCTTGTTCAATGGTTTTCATTAAATAAAGCGAATTTTCACTTGAAGTGCTTTCGGGTAATAAAGGAATATTATCAGAAGATATTTTATTTGATATTAGATATGCTCCGTCAGATACACCGAAAAATTTCCTTGCTGAATAACAATTAAAGATCATAGAAGTTTGATTATTAATTACCGGCGGTGTAAAAAAGGCATGACAAAAATCTAGAATTACAATCGGATACTTATTGCATATTTTATTTATGGTTTCATTCGATGCATTGCCGTAATAATTAATCCATAAAACGGCTTCATCATCTTTAGGAGCAATTCCTACTGGATTTAGTGATTCATCCAGATTATAATATGTTGCCCCCCCCCCGTTATAATCTTAAAAGCGTCAAATAAAGGCTCTACAGAGTTTTTACAATTCAAATACGGAACGTAAACTTTCTTTGCCTTTGACATCATGAGAGCACAATAAAAAGCGGTTCTGCCACAATTCACTCTCAACTTGTTTTTTTCTGGAATATCCGAAAAGTATTCTTGTACTTTCGGCAATTCCAAAGGCAGATAACCACCATATTCTTTCGTTTTCATATGATACCTACTTTTCTACTTTTTTGAAAAAATTCAAAACGCAAAAAAAAATGGTGCTCACTGAGGGAATCGAACCCACGACCTCCTCCATGTGACGGAGATGCTCTACCAACTGAGCTAAATGAGCGTAAAAAAATATGGTGGGGTTAACAGAACTCGAATCTGTGACCTCCTCGATGTCAACGAGGCACTCTAACCAACTGAGCTATAACCCCACGTCCCTCAAGACGTTGCAAAGTATATCATTGCAATTATCATTTGTCAAGACCTTTTTGAAATTTATATAAAATTTTTTAATCGACTCAAATTAAAAATAAAAATTCTTTTCTCACGATCAAAATTAAATTCAAAACAAAAATAATAATTGTAAAAATTTTTCTGAAATCTCTTGACAATTTATCCTTGAAAGGTATAAACTTTATAACAGTTTTAAATGAAATTGAACTTTGCAAAAAGGTTCTGATTTATTTGTTAGGAGGATTACGTAATGAACAATCGTAGAAAGATCGTTGTTATCGGTACTTCAAATGTTGGCTCGGCTGTCGTCAATAAAATTGCTGACTTCCAACTTGCCTCTGAAATCGTTTTGATCGACCTTAATAAAGATAAGGCTTGGGGCGAAGCAACCGACTCAAGTCATGCAACTGCTTGTATCTACAGCACCAACATTAAAATTCATGATGGTGACTATGATGACTGCAAAGATGCTAACATCGTTATTATCTGTGCAGGTCCGTCAATTCGTCCGGGTGAAACGCCTGACAGACTTAAACTCGCCGGCACTAACGCTAAAATTATGAGCTCCGTTTTCAATGAAATTCAACAGCGCACTAAAGATGCCGTTATTATCCTCATTACCAATCCGCTTGACGTTGCTGTTTACGTTGTCAGCACTCAATTTGATTATCCACGTGAGAAGATTCTCGGCACCGGCACAATGCTTGAAACTTATCGTTTCCGTCGTATTCTTGCTAACAAATACGAAGTCGATCCGAAAAATATCAATGGTTATGTTCTCGGTGAACACGGAAATGCTGCTTTCGTTGCTTGGTCAACCACCGGCTGCGCAGGCTTCCCGCTTGAAAAACTTGATGAATATTTCCATCATACAACTCCGCTTGATAAAAATGCTGTTGAGCAAGAACTCGTTAATGTCGCTTATGACGTTATCAACAAAAAAGGCTTTACCAACACCGGTGTTGCTATGGCTGCTTGCCGTTTCGTTAAGAGTGTTCTTTATGATGAGCATACAATTCTCCCAGCTTCTGCAGTATTCAATGGCGAATATGGAATTAAAGACGTTGCACTTTCACTTCCTCGTATGATCTGCGCTGATGGTATTATGCGTGTATTTGAAATTGCTCTTAATGATGAAGAACTTGAAAAACTTCACAAAGCTGCTAAATCTGTTCGCAGTGCTCTTGATGGCGCAGGCATTAAATAATTTAGAATTAAGAATGTAGAATGCAGAATTGATCTGATATTGAAATAAATTTATGGGCTGATGCCATTAATGGTATCGGCTTTTTCATTATTAGCAAAGAGGTTTTTAAAATGAGTGTTTTAGAAGAAATTTTGAAGACGAACGAAAATTTTTGCAAAAATCCGCCGGTCGATTACAGCGGTGAAGATCATCACGAAAGCAAATTACCGAAAAAACATTTAGCGATTGTAACTTGTATGGATACACGTTTAGTTGATTTTTTGGAGCCGGCTCTCGGACTTAAACGCGGCGATGCTAAAATTATCAAAACTGCCGGAAATGTTATCGTTGATGTGTTTGATTCGACGATTCGATCTTTACTCGTCTGCATTTATGAACTTGGAGTTAAAGAAATTGCGATTATCGGTCATTATGAATGTGGAATGGCAAAGACGACTTCAGAGAGTCTTACAAAAGCAATGCTGGAACATGGAATTAGTCACGATGCGATTAAAATGATCAGCAAGGACTTAAAAGAATGGGCTGACGGTTTTCAAAAGCCTGAAGAGAATGTTGCAAAAGTTGTTGAAGATATAAAAAATAATCCGCTAATTCCAAAAGATATTGCTGTTCACGGTTTAATGTTTCATCCTAGAGACGGTAAACTTGATCTGATCGTTGACGGTTACAAATAAGGTGATCAAATGAAATTTTTAAAACGAACAATTTTGACGCTTTTGTTGACAAGTTTTATATGCGGCGGTACGTTAAGCACTTCAGCAATCGCAGCTGATATTGTCGAACAATCCGAAATTGAAGAAATTATTGCTGTTGCTGAAGTTTTTGGTGACGGTGAAAAAATTACTGCGGCGATTTTGAAATATCCGAAAGTTATTAGTCCTCGTACGCTAAATTTAAATACTTTCTATGTTGAAGGTCGAACGATCGAATCAGTTTATTTAAATGATAAAGCAGAAGTCAACGAAATTTCTAACGAAGGAAATTACATTATAATAAAATTTGAAAATCATAATACTGCTTATGACGGTGCTTTATCCAAAAAACCTAATAAAAAAATTCAATCGAATGATCAAGGTAAACCAAAAGGTGATGCGCCTATGTTTTCTGATCGTCAACTTCCGAATTTATCATTGAACTTGAAACAGATCGGAACATTGATCGCAACTGACGGAACAATTTTTTTACCGAACAATCAATTAATCACGGCTGATATTGTAAAGGCTGATCCGATCGATTCATTTAAACAATTTACATATACTGACGTTAAAACCGGTTTATCAATGCCTTACAATTTATTTTTACCGAAAAATTACGATTCAAACAAAAAATATCCACTTGTATTATTTATCGCTGATGCAAGTGCAAATATCAACGAAGTTACAACGCCACTATTTCAAGGCAACGGCGCAACGATTTGGGCAACTGATGAGGAACAAGCCAAAAATGAATGTATAGTCTTAGCTCCGCAGTATACAAGAGACCTTATTGATCAGATCGGAATGATGACGACTGACGAAAATAAATGGACTCCGGGATTAAATCTCGTGACAAATTTATTATTCGACGTTATAAATAATTATTCCGTTGACGAAAATAGAATTTACGGCACGGGACAATCTCAAGGCGGAATGGCTAACATTGCGATCAGTGATAAATATCCTGATCTTTTTGCCGCACAATATTTAGTTGCTTGTCAATGGAATGTTGACGAAATGGAAATTCTCAAAAATAAAAATTTGTGGATAACTGTCTGTCAAGGTGATACAAAAGCCTTTCCAGGAATGAATGCCGCTGTTGATCGTTGGACTTCACTCGGTGCTAAAGTCGCACGCAATAAAAATTTCTTTGATAGCAAGGATTCGATCGAAAAAATCAATAAAAAAGTTCAAGAGATCATTGATCAGAATGCAAATATAAATTACACTGTCTTTAAAGACGGAAATCATATGTATACTTGGACTTTTGCATATAATATTGATTTAATTCGTGACTGGCTTTTTAAACATAGTAAATAATTTTTTGAGATTTCTAATTGAGGACTTAAAAATGTCACCTGAAGAAATAAAAATAGATAATTTTTTTCTTGCCTCAGTATGTTTGAGTGGAAGAATAGGTTGCAAGAGATCAAAACAATTATTAAAATATTTTTCAGACGGCGCGTCAATTTGGAAAGCTGATCGTGATCAACTTTTAATATCGCAGTTATCGGAGCAAATTATAGATTCGCTGATTCATTTCAGAAATCAATATCCAGATTGTCCTGAACAACTTGCAGAATTTTGTCGACGAGAAAAGATTAAATTGTGTAGTATAAGAGATGAAAATTATCCGGAAATATTGAAAGAAATTGAAGAATCTGCTCCGACAATTCTTTATTACAGAGGTGAATTAAAACCTAGAGAGCCACGAATAGCAATAGTTGGAACTAGGCAAGCAACTTCATATGGAATAAAAACCGCTTTGAAAATGGCAAGAGAAATAGCCGCAAGTGGAATTACTGTTGTATCCGGTGCGGCTACCGGTATTGATACTTTTGCTCATAAAGGTGCATTAGAAACCGGACGAACTGTCGCAGTTTTGGGTGAAGGTTTAGCAGTCGTTCAACCTAAGGAGAAACAAAAACTGCTTGATCGAATTTCTGAAAATGGTGCAGTAATAAGTGAACTTGGTCCTAGAATTACGGCTAAAAAAGGAACTTTTCCTCAACGAAATAGAATTATTGCAGGACTTTCAGATGGCGTAGTTGTAGTTGAAGCCGGTGAAAGAAGTGGTGCAATATCTACTGCTGGATATGCTGGAGATTATGGTAAAATACTTTTTGCCGTGCCGGGTAATATTGATCGTGAAAAAAGTCGTGGCTGTCATGTCTTAATTCGTGACGGTGCAATTCTAACTAGAAATTTTAGAGATATTTTAGAGGACTGCAAATTTAATTTTGTCGATAATAAAATTGAAGAAAATAAAATCAATGTTGAAAATCCTGTTGACAAAAAAATTAACCTTCCGGAATTAGAAGGCAATGAAAAAATTATTTTTGATCTGATTCCTTCTGAAATTGCAATTTCTGTTGATGATCTTGCAGCGAATTTAGAAGAATTTAGTATGTCTGAAATAAATTCGACGTTGACAAGTTTAGAGGCAAAAGGTTATATTATTATGGATGATTTTGGAAATTACATTCACAATTAAAAATTCTAATGAGAGGTGAAGTTGATGACACCAATAAAAGTATTATTTTTTGGGATTGATGATCTCTTTCCAACACTTCAGCCATTTTATGAGCAACAAATTAAAAAAGGTACTATAGAAGTTGTTGGATATGTTGACTTTGTACCAGGCGGCTCTATTAAACTTTTAAAAAATTTGAAAGGTACACCATTAAAAGAAGTTCATAGCTTTGATAAAATTATTCTTTCAACAAACAATGAATTTATTTTGCGGAGACGACTAATCAAAGATTCTTTCAGAATGACTACACAAAGAGTGGTTAAAGATAATGAAGTAATTGACGGCAGAATCTTTTCAATACCTGGTTTCAATTTTATGAGATTCAACGAAACAGGAATAGCTTACGGTGAAGATTATGTAACGCCTGAATTTCCTTTAAATTGTTACGCTCCGATTTATCCTAGAAGTTACGAAACGCCACATAAAGTTGATATTGGAATTAAAAGTTATATTTCAAGTGCATTGATTGAAGGTCGTGCGATAATTGAAGTTGGAAATTTTACTTCAATATCTTGGCTTATTACTCTTGAAATGGGTCTTAACAATGATCATCGTCCGGAGCATGTTTCAACTTATGCACTTGCAGCACTTGATTGGCGAGCTCCGGAAGCATTTTATCAAAATACTTGGCCGAGTGGAACAATAAAAATAGGTTCAGATGTTTGGATTGGTCGCGGTTGTTGTTTCAAAGCCTCCGGTGATAAGCCGTTAATTATAGGTAATGGTGCAGTTATTGCCGCTGACAGTGTTGTCGTGAGTGATGTTCCGCCGTTTGCTATCGTTGGTGGTAACCCGGCGAAAGTGATTAAGTATCGTTTTAAAAAAGAGATAATTGATGCTCTCGAAAGGATTCAATGGTGGAATTGGGATTTAGATAAACTTTATGACAATTACGCCTTATTTGATGATCCGGAAAACTTCGTCAAACAATGTGATGAAGTTGCAATTAATGAAACTAAAAATTTAAGAACAGTAAGTTATAAAATTGCAATGGATACTTTCAACAGAGACGTTTTTTAAAATGAATGCAAATTAAAATGCGGTAGTCGAAAATTTTAGACTATCGCTTTTTTTAATTCGATCATAAAATTATTGACAAAATCGCCGTCGATCTATAAACTTAAATTATAAATTTTGACTTGGAGGACTTGCAAATGTTATTAGTGATCGACATTGGCAACAGTAATATTGTTGTTGGAACTTACGAGAATAAAAATTTGATGAAACATTGGAGAATTTCAACTGATCGTCAGAAAACCGGCGATGAATATGGTATTTTGTTAAATGATCTCTTTCGTTATCAAGGCGTTGAAACTAAAGACGTTAGCGATATTATAATTTCGTCAGTTGTTCCGCCGCTGATCGTTCCGTTTATGAAAATGTGCGAACGTTATTTCAATATCAAGCCTATGTTAGTCGGTTCGGGTATGAAAACCGGAATAGTTTTGCATTATGAAAATCCAAGAGCGATCGGCGCAGATCGAATTGTAAATGTTGTTGGAGCATTTGAACTTTACGGCGGTCCGGCGATCGTTATTGATATGGGCACTGCAACAACTTTTGACGTGATCAATGAAAATGGAGATTTCATGGGCGGAGTGATCGCTCCGGGTATTATGGCCTCAAGTGAAGCGTTGATCAGATCGACGGCGAAATTGCCGGGCGTTGAACTTGTTCCGCCGAAAAATATTATTTGTCATAACACAATTCACGGAATGCAAGCCGGAATAATTTTCGGTTACGTTGGTCAGATCGATGGAATTGTCCAGCGAATTAAAACAGAGTACAACAGCGAAATGAAAGTTATTGCAACCGGTGGACTTGCAACGATGATTCAAAAAGAATCTAAGACGATCGATCGAATTGATCACTTTTTAACATTAACCGGTCTTCGTGTCCTCTACGAACGCAATAAATAATTTTTTTCAATCACTTAAATTAAAATTAGGAAATTCACCTATTCCAAAATATTTTTCAAAAAACATTTTAATTTTTGCTATGATAGTTGCTTTCTTATTCGTACGATTTCCACCGCCGAAACGACTCATAGGCGGCATAATTTTATTAATGTCCGTACCAACAATTTTTAATTCACCATAACGAAAAGTATTTTCAAGAAATTTACAAGTTTCTTTTGAATTTAATCGTTCATCTTTTATTAACTGCTTCAATTCCTTTTCACGTTGTTCAGCTACATAATTATTCCATTCAGTCGTTACGTCTTCAATATTATTAACTTCAGTAATGAATGCCTCAATTAATTTTTTTTTACTGCGCAGTTCTGGACTTGCATCAATAGCTTTTTTTATGCTAATTAAAATTTCTTTATCTTCGCAATGACTATCGTGATATTTTTTCACTAACATTAGTATGTAGTCAATATTTATTTCAATTTGCTTTATGAGTTCAATTTCAAAAACTATGTCATCTGTAATATCAGTAATTTCACCGTTTTCTTTGCGACGAATCCATTCATCTCTTAAATCTTGATATTTGCCTAGATAGTCTTGCAAATCACGTTCAGATAAAATTTCATTTCCTGCAAAATCATCAAAAGAGATCAAAAGATTTCTCATCTTAAGAATTGCCCCGAAAAGAGTTATAAATTCTCTTTGATTTTGTTCACCTATAATTTTTGACTCCGACACAGGAAATTTAGCCGTCAAGTTTTCGATCATTTCTTTATATCCGGGTATATGCTGTCCATCAGAATTTTTATATCCAAAATAATAATCTTTAAAACTCTTAATTAAAATGATTCCTTCGGCATTCTTATCGCCGAAAATAGAAATGGCAGTATCTACATTATTTTTCAAATTACGAAAACAAACGATATTGCCAAAATTTTTTATGCTGTTCAAAATTCGATTCGTGCGACTGAAAGCCTGTATCAAGCCGTGCATTTTGAGATTTTTATCTACCCATAAAGTATTAAGTGTAGTTGCGTCAAAGCCAGTCAAAAACATATTCACAACGATAAGCAGATCTAATTCTTTATTCTTCATACGAAGTGAAACATCTTTATAATAATTTTGAAATTTTTCGCCGGACGTGTCATAACTCGTACGGAACATTTTATTATAATCTTCAATGGCAGAATCAAGAAAATCACGAGCTGATTGATCAAGATTAGAAGTATCTTCTGAATTTTCCTCGCCTAAAATTCCTGTTTCTTCTTCTTCATTAGGTGCATAACTATATATAACGGCGATCTTCAAATTCTTAGTCGGATCATCTTTAATAATTTTTCTAAATTCATCGTAATACTTTTTAGCCATTTGAATTGAAGAAACAGCAAAAATTGAATTGAATCCGCTTAGACGTTGTTTTTGTTTTATCTCTTCAACTTTACCACGATCAGCGGCTGCAACTTCAGAAATATTAGTAAGCTGGTTGAAATAATAAGTTTTGTTTCCACGATAAGTTTTTTGATCGAAGTGATCAAGAATATAATTTGCAATAAGATTTATTCTTGCAGGTGCTTCAAATGCTTTTTTGCGATCAATATCCCAAACTTTCTCATCAGCAATATCATCATCAAAATCCATAGTCTTAAGATAATCAACACGAAACGGAAGAACATTTTTATCATTGATAGCATCGACGATAGTATAAGTATGAAGACGCTCGCCAAAAATTTGCTCCGTAGTAGCATAATTTTGATTTTGCTTGTCAGTTACAGCATTAATTGCAAAAATCGGCGTTCCTGTAAATCCGAACATATAATATTCTTTAAAGTAGTGAATGATCGCTTTGTGCATATCACCGAATTGACTGCGGTGACACTCGTCAAAAATAATTACAATTTGCTTATGATAAATATCGTGAGCTTTATTTTTTTTGATGAAGGTTGTTAATTTCTGAATGGTCGTTATGATAATTTTAGACTTAGAATCAGATAATTGTTTTTCTAATATCTTCGTTGACGTATTACTATTTGCTGCACCTTTCTCAAAGCGATCATATTCTTTCATTGTTTGATAATCTAAGTCTTTTCGATCAACAACAAAAAGCACTTTATCAATAAAAGGTAAATTTGACGCAATACGAGCCGTTTTAAATGATGTCAACGTTTTACCTGAGCCGGTAGTATGCCATATATATCCGCCTGCAGAAATATCACCAAATTTTTTATAATTATGTGCAATTTCTATTCTGTTAATAATTCGTTCGGTTGCAGTGATCTGATAAGGTCTCATAACCATTAAAATATTTTCTGAAGTTAAAATACAATATTTCGTGAGAATGTTAAGCAATGTATGCTTAGCAAAGAAAGTATATGTGAAGTCGATCAGATCAGAAATAATTTGATTGTTAGAATCAGCCCAAAATGAAGTAAATTCAAAACTGTTACTGGTTTTTGATTTTCTTATTGATTTATCTTTAATGGAATTTTCACGAGTGCTATTTGAATAATATTTTGTGTTAGTTCCATTGCTGATAACGAAAATTTGTACATACTCAAAAAGTCCGCAGCCTGCCCAAAAAGAATCACGTTGATAGCGGTTAATTTGATTGAATGCTTCACGAATTGCAACGCCTCGACGCTTTAATTCAATATGAACAAGCGGAAAACCATTTACTAAAATTGTCACGTCGTAACGGTTATTATGTCTTGCACCTTGATCCGTGCTAACTTCATATTGATTAATGACTTGCAAGCGATTATTATGAATGTTGACGCGATCAATAAGAGTAATATTTTTTGTCATTCCGTTATCACGTTTCAAAACTTGAATATTATCTTCTTGAATTTTTTTTGTTTTCTCTACAATGTTATCATTCTTGTTAGCAATGATTGAATTAAAAAATTTTTCCCATTCGTCATTGCTAAATTTATAATTATTGAGTTCCTCAAGTTGACTACGAAGGTTTTCAATTAAATTTTTTTCGGAGTGAATAGGCAAATAATTATAACCTTGAGCACAGAGAAGACGGATAAATTCTTTTTCAAGCTCGGCTTCACTTTGATAAAAATCTGAATGACGTTCCGCCGGTTTATATTCAGTTACAACAGTATTTTCAGTAGTTTTTGCGACGATATTAAAATAAGACATTCTGCACCTCATAAAAATGATGATCAATGTTGCTTTGTTTCATATTGGTAAACAGCAAGTCACGACTAGGTAAATTATTCATTTCGATAATTTCCGGTGCCGCCAATTTAACACGATTTATTAATTCGTCTAAAGACTCAGATTCTAAAGCTAAAGGAATTTCATCACAAACAGCTATCCAAACTTCGGCTTCATCGTCCCAAAAAATTTTAACTTCGTATACATTCATTTTACTCAGCCTTTCATTATTGTTCTTTGAAAGTTAAAAGTTTATCGCGGTAATATTCATATTGTTTCTTTCGGAGCGTAAGCTCTGCTGTAAGCTCTGCTGTAAGCTCTGTGAATGTATCCAGTATACGAACTATTTCTTTTTGAACTTCAATCGGCGGAAGTGGAATTTTAAAATTTGAATAAGTTTCAATCCATAAACGCCTATGCTCTGACGATGTAAAATTTATCTGTCCCATAATATGAAACAAGTAACGAATTAATATAAATTCTTCTTTGACAGTAATAATTTTTATTGCAGATGATTTTATTTTAAACGGAAAATCAACCCATTTGAATGAACCTGTAAAATCATCAAAAATAATAACAGGTTTATCTGGTGTAGCTTGATAAATTCCTTTTTCTTCGTTAGTGTAACCAAGAATAAATGATTGTCCTGCTGTAAGAACAGGAATATGAAAATTATCGTTGTAGTCTGTACTTTTTACAATGTAATTATCTGGTTGCTCATATTTTGTAATTTCATAAATCTTTTTAAATTCTACGCCGTGCGGACAAAGTTTATCAATTAAATCTTTAAGCCTACTCATAATTTTTTATTCTGCACGTTTCACATTATCGCCGTAAATCGTTTTAAATTCATCACGCATTGAAATTGTATCCCAGCCGCGTTTAATTGCAGTTGTCTTCATTTTTTCAGCCTTTGAAATATTTCCGAGTTCACGCTCTGTATCATCACAGAGGACACAAAAAGCCGCACAATTATATTGATTATCTTGCAAGGTGTATTCAAACATACCGCTGTCACCCATTGAATTGCCGAAAGCTAATACAGGCTTTCTTCCGATATGATTCAAAATTGAAAATGCTTTGACAGTCTGTCCGTTTTCAATGATCGGCTTGCCGGAAATAATTATTTTTTCCTTATTGCGATCAAAAAAATGACTTCTCGCTTCATCTTTACCCATTCCGGTTGTCGTATAAGCAAAATCAGATGCAATAATTCTATCTGATCTGATCGGAATAATATCGCCGATCAATTCACGAGTGGTATCAACTCCGCAGGCAGAATTAACATAAACTGCAAAGCCGTTATTGCTAAGATACGAAATTATTTCAACCATCGGCAAATAAAACGCTTCGCCACGTTTTAAATTCGTCAAGCCGGTTTCATTCGTATTCATAAATTTTCTGACGTAATTTCTATATTCTTCAGGTGTCATTCCTTCATAGGCTTTAGTCAACTGTTGAAATAAAATTTTATTTTCAGCCGGAGTTATTCCAGTCTTGTTGTAAACTTTCGGCTTAATTTTTTTTGCGAAGTTAACAATTTTTTTCGGAGCTCGATATGTCTCATCTTCAAGGACTCGGTGAAAAAACATTGTTTCTTGAAAATAAAGCGGAGCAGTTTCACAATAAAAAGTTCCGTCCATATCGAACGTTGCAATTCTATTTTCACTAGGAATAAAATTTTTGCTGTATGGATTATTTGCATCCTCAACGAATTTAATAATTTTTTTCAACGTCGGCGAATCTTCATTCCAATATTTAAAATCGCTTGACTTCTCAACTTTGATCGTTGCAATTTCGTCACGAGTCGCCGCTTCTGTTAATGTCGTTGATGAAATGCTGAATGTCAACATTCCGGCTAATATAGCTGATAAAATTTTTTTCTTCATTATTGATCACCTCAAATATTTATTTTCTAATTTTTCAAGTGTTCCGTCCATTCTCAACTCTGCAAGCACAAAATTTATATAATTTAAAAATTCTTGATCGCCTTTCTGCATTAAAATTCCACAAGAATGACGAGTAAACGGTTCATTGATCAACGGAGCCGCTAAATTTTTGTCTAATTTTATGTAGTTCAACGCCTCAACCGTTTCAGTGATCATTATGTCAGCATTGCCGATTGAAATTTGATGCGGAATTTCTGCATTATCATTAAAAACGATCAAAGTTGCTTTCTTCAAATTAGCATTTGCAAATTTTTCATTCGTTCCGCCGGGATTAATCATAACTCTAACTTCCGGTTTATTAATGTCAGCAAGCGTCTTGAATTTTTTTGCATCTTTCTTTCGACAAAGAATCGTTTTGCCGAAAATTCCAACGCCATAACCGTCTGACATTGCCATTATTTTTGCTCGATTGTAATTGCGTGAAATTCCACAAAGTGCAATATCAAATTTTCCGTCTAATGTGTCCTTAGTCAATGTTGGCCACGTCGTCGGAATATATTCGATCTTAACGCCTAATGAATCAGCAATTATTTTTGATAATTCTGCGTCGATTCCTTCATATTCACCTGTCTCTGAATTAAAATATGACATCGGACGATAATCACCTGTTGTGCCGATTTTAATTGTGCCTCGTTGTGAAATTTCTTCTAAATGTCCGGCTTCTGTTATGCTCATTGCAAACATAAACATCAGCGCAAAAATTATTAAAAATTTTTTCATAATAATTCACCTATTTTTATTGTCTTTTTACGTTATCACCATAAATTGTTGTCCAATCATTACGCATTGAAATTGAAGTCCAGCCATTTTTTTCAGCAAGTTTTCTACACTTTTCAGCTTTTGCAATGTCTCCAAGTTCCCGATCTAAATCATCACAAAGAATAAAGAAAGCCGCACTTTTATATTTATTTCCGTTAATCGTGTAATTTAACATACTTAAATCGCCTGAAGAATTTCCGAAAGCTAATACAGGTTGCTTGCCGATCTCTTTATAAATCGCTGAAACTTTATTCATTTTGAGATTTTTTATAACAAATTTACTGCGAATCAAATAATCATCTTTGCGATAGTCATAATTTAAACCGTTAATTTTGCCTTGATTCTTCGCTAAAATTTCTATATCAGTGCCGATTATCTGATTTTCCGGAATGTTAAAAGCATCACCGAGTAAAACTCTTATAAGTTGACGTTCACTGCCTGAAACAACATAAACTTTGAAATTATTTTTCTGCAAATATTTTATAACTTCGACCATTGGCAAATAAAACGCTTCGCCCCATTTCAAATTACTTAAACCTTTCACCGGCGTATTCATAAATTTTTCTACATAATTAGTATACTCCGAATAAGTCATTCCTTCAAATACTGCCGCTTGATGTGGAGCACTACTGCCAAGTTTATCGCCTTCATTTTTGCTTGTAATGAATTTTTCAAGAGAAATTGCAAAATCTCTATCGCTTTTAGACGAATTATAATTTTCGTCGTAAAGTGCACGATGAATAAACAGCATACCGTCAAAATAATATGGCGCAGTTTCACAAAGAAATGTACCGTCCATATCAAAGGTTGCAATTCGATCTTCAACAGGAATAAAATTTTTGCTGTTCTTATTCGTCACGTCCTTGACATATGCAACTAACTTTTCTTTTGCCGCTGATTCTTTCGTCCAATAATTGAATTTGCCGGACTTTGATACTTTGATCGCTGCAATTTCATCACGAGTTGCGGCTTGCGTCGTCGTAAATGCTGCACTTAAACTGATCAAGCCTGCTAAAATTCCTGCAATTAATTTTTTCTTCAAAATTATCACTCCTTATTTTAGGGCTAAGGACTGAGGGCTAAAGGCTGAAGGAACTAGTTTAATTACCCATTGCCCATTATTAATTACCCATTAATTTTTGTCGTCTGCTATTCTCAAAAGTTTTAATTCACGTGGATCATCATCTGACGGCGGCGAATGATGGCGAGCAATGATTTTTGATTCTCTGTAAAGTTCAATTTCTTGTAGCTTTTTAGCACCGATCTCAGCGTGGTGACGATAAATATAAAGTATATGACTGCCGTTTCGTTCTAATTTATCAGCAAAATTTGGAAAGAATGCACTAATCAACACTACGAAAACTTTTTGAAGTGTCGACATATCACCTTTAACTCTGCCGATATCGTGAAGAAGTGCACAGCGAATTAAAAATTCCCGATCAATTCCTTGCTTGTCTTCTATTGCAAAGCGTTCAATAGTGTATGCAACTTTCAACGAATGATATTGATCGACAACGTCCATTGCAAAAAATAATTTTTGTTCTTGTGCTGAAAGATGAGTTGAAATATAAATTTGATCGTCAGCTGTCAATTTCGCACTAATCGCTCTATAAAATTGTTTAACTCGTTTAAAAATCGAGCTTATCATTCATTCACCTCTAGTCTAATTCGGAATATGGAATTAGAAATTTTAAAACTTAATTAATCTGCAGAAATATAAATTAATTCGTCATAATTCTTTTCAAGTTGATATTTTTCGGCTTCTTCTTCAGTCTGCGGAATTAATGACAATTCAACAACTTTACCTTCACTGCGTAATCTCTGAGCGTCTTTAATTGCCTCGTTGACATTCGCAGCGTCGTAACTTACATAAATATCACGCTTTCTAAAATCCTCAACAACGCCTTGACGCTTTCTTGCAAGCATAAGCCTTTCAATTCCAAGCGCAAAACCTGTCGCCGGACAAGCTAAACCAAAATCTTTCAACATATGATCATATCGTCCGCCGCCGGCAAGTGAATAACCTAATCCAGGTGCATAAGCCTCGAAAATCATTCCAGTGTAATAACCAAAATCACGAATTAAACCAAGATCGAAAACAATTTTATCTGCAACGCCGTAACTTTCAAGAAGTCTGTAAATTTCCGTGAGATTATCCAACGCTCGGCGACTTCTTTCATTTAATGCTATCGAATGAGCACGATCAATAATTTCTTTGCCGCCGTGAAGATATGGAATTTGTTTTAACGAATCAGCAGCAGTTTTCGATAAATTTAGTTCGTCAACACGATTTTCAAGTGCTACAATATCGTGATTTTCGATCGCTGTCTTCAAAAAATCTTTCGTCTCGTGATCAAGATCATTTTGATCCATAATTCCGCTTGCAAATTCAACTTGCCCTAAACAAACTTCAAAATCATTCAAGCCTGCAGAGTTAAGACATTCAACAGCAAGAGCAATAATTTCAGCGTCAGCAACCGGATAAGATGATCCAAGCAATTCAACGCCGGCTTGATAAAATTCACATTGTCGACCCGGCAAAGTCTGTTCATATCTGAAAACATTTGCATTGTAAGATAATTTCAGTGGCATTAATGAATTTTGCAAGCGACTTGAAACTAATCTTGCGATCGGTGTCGTCATTTCGTGATGAAGTGCTAAAGTTCGGTTGCTCCGATCGAACATTTTAAATAATTGTTCTTCGATCGTCCTTGTACTTCCATTTGTCAACGTCTCTAAATATTCGATCGTCGGCGTTACAACTTCCTCATAGCCGTGCAAATTAAAAATTTCAAAGATTTTTTTCTCAATCGTTCGTTTGATCGCTGCTGATTTCGGTAAAAAATCTTGCGTTCCATATGGCGTTTCTAAAATTTTTTTCGTCATTAATTCTTTCACCTCGTAAATAAACTTAAAATCATTATACGCTATGAAAAATTGAATTGCAAGACGTGTTATTTTATCAATGAAATTTAAAAATCATTTGCATAAAATATTTTTGAATGCTAAAATTTCTGCGATTAAAAATTTTTTAAGAAGGTGAAATTCTTTATCGTGATCAAATTTCAGAATAAATGAGGTTTTAAAATGGCTAAAGAGATTGAAAGAAAATTTTTAGTTGATGAAAAGATTTTTAAACCGAGCGGCGATGGTGAATTTATTGCACAAGGTTATTTATCTTCAACGCCTGAAAGAGTTGTTAGAGTTAGAATTAAAAATGATCGCGGTTACTTGACGATCAAAGGCAAGAATGAAGGAATTAGCAGAAGTGAATTTGAATATGAAATACCGAAAAGCGATGCTGAGGAACTTTTAAAAATTTGTGAGCCGTCGATAATTATCAAGCGAAGATATATTGTTGACGTTGACGAATCAAAATTTGAAGTTGATATTTTTGAAGGTGACAATGCAGGTTTAATTGTTGCAGAGATCGAATTAAAATCAGAAGATGAAAAATTTTCTAAGCCGCTATGGTTAAGAAATGAAGTTTCATTTGATAAGAGATATTACAATTCAAATTTGAGTAAGTTTCCTTATAAGTTGTGGAAGAAATAATTTTTTGTGAGGCTGAAAAATGTTATCTGAATGGGAATTACTTTTGCGATTAACATTGTCTTGCATACTCGGCGGCGTGATCGGTTACGAAAGACAATCAAGAAGAAAATCGGCGGGCTTGAGGACAAATGTTTTGGTATGTTTAGGCTCGTGCTTGATAATGGTTTTGTCTGAGGCTCTTTATCTGAATGTTGAAGGACGAACGAACGCTGATCCGGCTCGATTAGCAGCGCAAGTTGTCAGCGGAATAGGTTTTCTTGGAGCCGGTGCAATAATGAAAGAAGGCTTAACCGTTACAGGATTAACAACGGCGGCTTGCTTATGGGTTGTTGCAGGCGTTGGACTTGCTGTCGGTGCCGGTTATTATTCCGGTGCATTATTTGCAACTGCGCTTGTCTTTGCAACGCTCGGAACTCTTTCAAGAATTGATGAATGGGTAATGCACGAAAAAAATTTATCGCTGATCATTCATACTGAAGATAAGCCGGGTCAATTAATGCACATTAGTTCTTGTCTTGATGATCTTCAGTTGAAAGTCAGAGGAATCAAGGTCAAAGCTGATGAAGATGAAAAAAATGGTGAAGGTTTTCTGTATATTGAATTAGAACTTTATAACCATAGGGCGATCAAAAATGTTATCGTCGTTGATGCGATCAAAAGAATTGACGGTGTAGTTAGTGTAAACGTTACATAAAAATATTTCCTGCTGATCAAAATAAAGATCGTGCAGGAAATTTATTTTTTTTGGCGAAACGCTTTAAAATAATTTTAAATCGATAGAGATGTTGAAGAATGAAAAAATTTAAATTTCAACTCGAAACATTATTAAAAGTCACGAAACGCAAAAAAGAAGATGCCGAATTAAAATTTGCTGAAGTCTCTCGACGGCTTGAAGAGGAACAGAAGAAATTAGAAATTCTTTTGAAAGAGATGAAACAAGGACAAACTGAATACGCAGAATTAACCGGTGAAGGCAAAAGAGTAACAATCGGCGTAATTATGACTTACAACGCTTTTTTTAACTGGAAACGTCAGCAGATTGAAGAGCAACAGCGAACAATTTTAAAGACGAATAACGAAAAGCAGAAGAGATTAAAAGAGTTGATGAAATTAATGACGTATTTAAAAAGTATTGAGCAACTCAAAGAAAAGCGATTTCGTGAGTATAATGAAGAAGTTTTATTTGAAGAACAGAAAATGCTTGATGAAATAGGCTTGCAACTCTACGTAAGAAGTTAGTTAATTCGGAATGCGTAATTCGTAATTCGGAATTGAAAGATCAATAATTTCGCATTCCGCATTCTTAATTCCGCATTAGAAAGGCGATGATTTGATGCTAGATAAAATAGGTGCAATAGAAGGATTTGCAGCAATATCAAGAGTCGATCGAATAAGAGATCGAATTACTGAGATCGAAAACAAATTTGGTATCGGTAATATCGGCGGTCAAGACTTTCAAAAAATCCTTGAAGATGAAATGAAGAAAATGCAAAAATTAAAACTTACACCAACTGAAAAGCCTGATGACGTTGTAAAAATTCCTAAAGCTGAGGCGAATGCAGTTAATGAAGTTGAGGACAAAAATAAAGTTGAAACGTTCGGTGCAAGTGATTCTGAAAAAGTTGATCAGCCGGTTAAACAATCGAAAAATTATTTTCCGGGTGAAGAAGCATTGCCGGACACAATGAGCAAAGCTATAAATCCATTTGCGGCGATGGCGGCTAATCCTGCAACTAAACCTGAACACGTTGACGAAGAATTTATTGAAACTCCGACACGTGATACAAAGCGACTTACTTCAGCATCATTGACAACTGAAGATTTGATCGAAGCGGCGGCAGATAAATATGGCGTTGATTCTAAATTAGTTAAAGCCGTAGCGATCGCAGAATCGAATATGAATCAAGATGATATTTCTGACGCAGGCGCAATAGGTGTTATGCAACTTATGCCGGACACTGCCGCAGGTTTAGGCGTTGATCCTTATGATGAACAGCAGAATATTGAAGGCGGCGCAAAATATTTAAGACAAATGCTTGACACTTTCGACGGCAATGTTAGACACGCCGTTGCGGCTTATAATGCAGGACCCGGAGCTGTGCAACGTTATGGCGGCATTCCGCCTTACAGTGAAACACAACATTATGTTGGTCGTGTTATGGATCTTTACGGTTGAGATTTAGACATTGAAGAATAAAAAATTATGAGTAGACTTAATGATTTAATTGATAAACTTTGTCCGCACGGCGTGGAATTTAAAAAAGTAGGCGAAGTTATAAAAAAATATTCTGTTAAGGCTAAAAATGATAAATCTGTTGAATTGGTCTACACAATCAGCAAAGATTTAGGAATTATTCCATCGCTTGAATATT
>JAFUZV010000126.1 GCA_017476425.1 Selenomonadaceae bacterium | reverse complement strand
GCCGTGACGAAGTTAGGTGAATCGTCGAAAGAGATCGGCCAAATCGTCGACACGATCAGCGGCATCGCCGAGCAAACGAACTTGTTAGCGTTGAATGCAGCAATCGAAGCGGCGAGAGCCGGAGAGCAAGGACGAGGCTTTGCAGTCGTTGCCGATGAAGTGAGGAAGTTAGCAGAGTCGAGCAGAGAAGCGGCGCAAAAAATATCAGATTTGATTAGCATTTCACAAACAGATACAGCGAAAGCGATCAGCGATATGGAGAAAGGATCGGAAGACGTACGAGTTGGAACAGAAAAGATCATTTCGATGGGCGATGCGTTGAGAAAGATCATTGACATCGTCGAGCAAGTGAGTGCACAAGTGCAAGAGATATCGAAAGCGATCCGATCGATGGCGTCGAGTGGTGAAGAGATCGTAGGACACATTAGGAATATTGAAACGAGTAGCCGAACGAGTGCAGAGGAAGCTGAGACAGTGAGTGCAGCGACGCAAGAGCAAACAGCATCAGTGCACGAGATCGCCAACGCTGCAACATCATTAGCACATATGGCGAACGAATTACAAAAGGAAGTCCAACGCTTTAAATTATAATTTTGAAATGCAAAGGAAATTATGAGTAAACGAGGAAAAATAATATTAACGATTTTAATTTTAATGATCGGCGCGTTGATCACTTGGGTGATCAAAACGACACCGAGCGAGCCGCCGAAATTTGAAAAGATCGAACCGCCGAGCGTGATGGAGTATCACGACAACACAATCAGTGAAGAGAAAGACGGCGTTAAATTATGGGAATTGACAGCGGAAAAAGTTTTGATCGAGATCGCGACACAAAATGCAGAGTTGACAAACTTAACCGGACATTTTTATCAAGCTGACGGCAAAACGATCGAGATCAAAGCACAACACGGATCATATAATAATACGACTAAGGACGTGCACATTGAAGGACTAGTGATCGTCACGACCTCAGACGGAGCGAAGTTGACAAGTGATCAACTTGATTGGATCAATGCCGAAGAAAAAATGATCGCCACAAGCAAAGTTAAAATCTATAAAGATGATATGTTTGCTGAAGGCGATCAAGTTGAAAGTACAAATGGATTCAAACATTTTAAGTTAAAAGGTAATGCACATATAATTAAAGGTATTCAAAATGCACAATAAAAAAATTCCGAAGATCATTTGATCAACGGAATAATTTTTTTATCGATTTAAAAATTATTTCTTCTTTTGTTGTGAGTAAGTCAGCGAAGTAATTTTTTCTTGTGAAGAAATAAATTGATCGTTAAAGTTTAGATCGTCGACGATCAATTTATTTTTATCGTCAAGAATAGTTTCTAATTCATCATTCTGCATTCTACATTCTGCATTATCAACGAACCGTCGTCAACAGAATAATCGTTAATCGTATCATTACCATAACCGACGATCTCAACGCCTTTAGTTGTCTTCGAGCCGTCGATCGTTATGATCTTAGAATCGCCGCTATCTTTCTTGTCAAGTACCTTTTCAGTCGGATCATTATAAATGTTAGACGTGAAGCCGGAATGACTCAAGGCACGCTAGCTAAAATGACGAATCTTTCACGATCACATATTGCAGCGATTGAGGCTGATGCTTATAATCCTAGTCTGCTAACTCTTCAAAGTATTGCTGAGGTTTTAAGAGTGCCGGTTAGTGCTTTGATCGATGAAACTTTTTTGAATTTGAATGAAAATATAAATATGTCAAGTGATCTTTTGGAAGTGATCAAAGGATTTAATAATCTTGACTTCAATAGTCGACAGCGGTTGCTTGGTTATCTTGACGGCTTACTTGAAACATCAAATGCAAAAAAATAACTCGTTCGCATTAAAAACTAATGGACGAGTTTTTTTATTTTAAAGATCGTTGAATCTTTCACGGTGAAGGACAATTTGATCAATGAAGTCATTTAAATAATCGTCGAAAATTTGATTTTCCTCACAAAAATTTTTCAGCAGCAAAATATTTTCTTCACGATCAATATCATATTCGATTCTGTGAATGAGCGTTGCAAGTTGTTTTCTGATCTGCGGCGTGTAAAATCTTTTCAAGGCGGCAACTTCAGCAGTCGATCGATCGGCTCTAACGATCCACGTTTTGACATTAAGATCATCAACGAAATTATCAAAGCCGAAATTGATCCATTCATCAACGTCGAAGTCAAAAATTTCATAAGGTGCAAAATTAATTTCCTTGAAAAGTGCATCATTCAACAGACGAACAATTTCAGTCTTAGCATAAAGATGTCTTTCACGTTCAGCGAAGTAACCTTGTTTGAGACTTTCCAAAATCCCTATGAAACGAATATTTTCAAATTGAGTAACTAAAAAGCCTGTGCCTTTTAACATTCGATTGATCGCAAAAATCGTTTTGTAAGTGTCATATGCAAGTGTCAAACAATCTTCAGAGATAATTATATCAAAAATATTTTCTTCGATCGTGAAATTCAAATTTCTATAATCGTCAAAAATCCAATCACAATTTAAATGAGCGTAGTCGGACTTAGCAAAATGATCTTGAGTTAAAACTAAAATATTTGCTGAAGGCAATAGATCACGAATTTCATTTAGATAACTGAGACTTTCAATCACTAAGACAGAAATATTTTCAACGTTCGGCGAAATAAATTGCAAAAGTCCACGCCGATCAATTTGATCAAAATCATTCATTTAATCACCTCATCAAAAAAGACTGCTAAAGAACAGCAGCCTTTTATTAATTTCAAAATTTAATTATAACGCACGACGAGCACCGATATAAGTTGAAGACCAATAAGAATTACCGAGTGAAGCGATCGAAACTCCACGACTTGACGAAGCGTGAATGAATTGACCATCATCAAGATAAATACCAACGTGACTCGGTCCATAAGTGTAAGTACTAAAGAAAAGGAG
>JAFUZV010000014.1 GCA_017476425.1 Selenomonadaceae bacterium | reverse complement strand
TTGGAACTTGCAAGCATTCCGATTCGTGTTAATTGCGTTGCACCTGGTGATATTATAACACCTATGACTGAAAATCAATTAAAAATTTCCGGCGAAACGATTAATGATCTTGCGTCAGTTTATCCGTTAAAAAGGATCGCTAAAGCTGAAGAAGTTGCAGAGGCAATATTTTTTTTGTCGAGTGATAAGGCAAGTTTCATTACAGGAACTATTTTAAGCATTGACGGAGGATTAACCGCTTGAAAGTTTTAATATTATCAGCGTCGATCGGTGCAGGTCATATGCAAGCCGCTGAAGCGATAGCTGAGCAATTCGGAATTGATGAGAAAGATCAAATTGAAGTTGTTGACTTTATGGATAAAAAAATAGCAACCTTGAATTGGTTGCTGAAAAAAGTTTATCTTTCGATTTTAGGATTGATTCCCGATCTTTACGATAGAATTTATAAAATTGCCGGCGTTCGACGTTTCGGATCAATCACTCGTTTAATATGGTCAACGTTAATGTATTTACCTTTTGCCAGACTTCTGAAAAATTTTGATCCTGACGTGATAATTTGCACTCATCCATTTCCGGAGGCAGCCGCCGCTTTTTGGAAGTTCCTGCATCCAAAAAAGTCTAATCAATTTAAACTTGTTGCTGTGCTGACTGATTTTTCTTTGCACGAAATTTGGATTTACAACGAAGTTGATTTTTATTTCGTTGCAACTGATCAGATGAAAGAAGAATTGGAAAGTCACGGCAATTATAAAGTCTTTGCAACAGGTATTCCGATCAGAAAACAATTTCAAATCGATCAAGATGAATTTCGTATTCCTTATTCAGTTTTGATTATGGGCGGCGGCTTAGGTCTCGGAGCTTTTGAAGAAACGATTAGATCACTTGAAAAGATCAATTTCAAAATAAAAATCAATGTCGTTACCGGTAAAAATGAGCAACTTCAAAATAAATTACGATCGATGAACTCAAAGCACGAATTACAAATTTTCGGTTTCGTTAAAAATATTTCTTCGTTAATGCAAGCCGCTGATCTTTTAATTTCAAAACCCGGAGCATTAACACTTTCGGAATCATTCGCCGTTGGTCTTCCGATTTTATTATTGCCGCCGATACCTGGTCCGGAAGCTCTTAATGCTGAATACGCAGTTGATCACGGCGCAGCGATCGCTTTAAACAACAGCGAAGAAATTATTCAAGCGATTGAAATTTTAAATGATCGTGTTAAATTATCGCGGATGAGTGAGAAGGCTAAGAAAATTTCTAAACCTTTCGCCGCTGAAAAAATTATCAACGTGATAACTTCAAATATTTAACAAAAAAAATCCTGTCAGATCATTTAGATCGACAGGAAAATTTTTTTATTAGTAACTAATCATTTGCGAAAATTTTTTAATCAGATTAATTAACCGAGTACTTCAAAGAGATCGTCACCGGCTTTAACTTCACCGGTCTTAAGCGGACGAATTGCCTTATAAGCCATAGTATTTGTAACGATAAGCGGCGTAACAACAGGATAACCAGCTTTCTTGATCGCCGGAATATCGAATGTAACAAGCAGATCGCCTTTCTTGACTTTCTGATCTTGTGCAACGTGAACTTCAAAATGTTCACCATTGAGTTTAACAGTATCAATACCAATGTGCATTAAGAGTTCAGTACCGTCATCAGTTACCATACCAATAGCGTGTTTAGTTGGGAATACAAGCGAAATTGTTCCATCAGCCGGAGCGTGAAGTTCACCAACAGAAGGATCAACAGCAACGCCATCACCCATACCGCGAGATGCAAAACCTTCGTCAGGTACTTCATTCATAAGCATCATTTGACCTGTCATATGAGAACCGAGAACAGAATCTTTCATCTTAGGAGTTTCAGGCTCAGCCGCCGCAGGTGCAGCACTTCCGCCGCCACCGGCAGCTTCAGCCATTTGACGATTGATAGAACCGTCGCGAATACCTTCAACAAATTCTTCAAAGTTCGCTTTAACGATCGTAACTGAAGGACCATAGATAACTTGAATTGCATTGCCTTTGATAACAACGCCGCCGGCACCTGTAGTCTTGAGTTTAGCCTCATCGACTTTAGAACCGTCTTTAAGTGTCAAACGAAGACGAGTTGCACAGCAGTCAATTTCTGTAACGTTATCGACACCGCCGACACCTGCAAGAATCGTTGCAGACTTAGTATCAAAATCAGCCGGAACATTAGCAGCACTGCCACCAGCTACACCAACGCCGGTAGCCTTGCGATATTCGTCTTTGGAAACCATTTTAACTTCTTCGTCGTCAGCTTCACGACCAGGAGTCTTAAGATCCCATTTCATAATGAAGAATTTAAATGTAATGAAGTAGAGAACTGCATAACCGGCAAAGATCGGCAACATTCTCAACCAGTGAGTTTTAGATTCACCAGGCAAGACACCATAAAGGATAAAGTCAATTAAACCATCAGAGAATGTAGTACCCATTGCAATGCCGAACATATGGCAAAGTGCAAAAGAAATACCTGCAAAAATAACGTGAATACCGAAAAGTTCTTTAGCAAGGAACAAGAAAGTAAATTCGATCGGCTCTGTGATACCTGTTAAGAATGAAGTTAAACCGACGGAGAAAAGCAATGATCCGGCGGCTTCTTTCTTCTCAGGACGTGCACAAGTGTACATTGCGAACGCCGCAGCAGGAAGACCAGCCATCATGAACGGGAATTTACCCATTAAGAAACGAGCAGCATCAACACTAAATTCAGTAGTGTTAGGATCAGCAAGCTGTGCAAAGAAGATATTTTGCGCACCCATAACTTGTACGCCGTTGATCATCATTGTGCCGCCCATTGCAGTCTGCCAGAATGGAAGATAGAAAATGTGATGCAGACCGAAAGGAATTAAAGCACGTTCAAAGCAGCCGAAAAGGAATGTTCCGAAATAACCGGCAGCCTGGACGAGGTTACCAAGTGCAAAGATACCATTCTGAATGATTGGCCAAACGAAGTACATAATAACGCCGGTCAAGATACCAAAGCACATACACATAATAGGAACAAAACGAGTTCCGCCGAAGAATGCAAACGCTTGTGGAAGTTGTTGCTTATAAAATTTGTCACAAATCCACGCGGCCATAAGACCGGTTATGATACCAGCAAAAACACCCATTTGAAGTGTTCTGATACCGAGAACATCAGCGATAGCACCGGCTTTAACAACCGGTGAGATTGATCCGTCAGAAAGAAGAGAACCATCAAGAGTTAAAAATACGTGGATTGTCGTGAGCATAACAAGATAAAAAATTGCTGAGCCCAAAACAGCGATACCTTTTTCTTTCTTCGCCATACCTAAAGCAACTGCAAGAGCGAAGATCAAAGCCAAGTTACCGAAGATCGCGCCACCAACATTTGAAAGGATCAACATAAAGCTGAAAAGTGCTCCACCTTCGTGCAGAATACCTTCTAAACCATAAGCGGCGATCGTTGTTGGATTTGAGAACGATGCACCAATACCGAGCAGAACGCCGGCGAACGGCAATACTGCGATCGGCAGGAACAAGGACTTACCGATTTGTTGAGCAACTGCAAAAGCATTGCCACCTGCCATTTAAATCATCTCCTAAAAATTTTTAAAGATAATAACAATAAAAACCATTTTGAAATTAACAAACTCTCATCATAAAATTCCTCCTCAATAAAATTGATTGATAACAAATATAAATAAAATATTTCAAAACATTATAACACGAATTTTTATTAATGCAAAAGAAATTTTTTACTTTTACTTAGCTACAACGCAAAAAAGTTTTTTATTTTTTAGTTTATTAACACGCTCTAGATTAAATTTTTCAGATCAAAATTTTTTCTCAATATATTGCACTCATTTATAGATAATTCTTGCGCTATTGTTAATGATTAATTCATATGTTATAATTAATTTTAATATTAATAAATTAAAGAGGCGGTTAAATATGATTGAAAGAGTTACTTTTTTTGAAAGCGATTGCAATTATGACGAGGCTGACATTGTAATTTTTGGTGCGCCGTTCGATAGTACAACTTCATATCGTCCGGGCACTCGTTTTGCCTCAAGGACTATGCGTGCTGAGTCTTACGGTTTAGAATATTATTCACCTGGTCAAGACGTTGATTTAAGTGAAATTAATTTTTTCGATGCCGGCGATCTTGATCTTCCTTTTGGTGATACAAAGAAAACACTTATTGAAATTGAAAATTATGTTGCTGAAGTTATGGCTGATGAAAAATTTCCGTTGATGATCGGCGGTGAACATCTTTTAACACTTGCGCCGGTTAGTGTTGCTCATAGAAAGTTCAGCGATCTTGCTATAATTCATTTTGATGCACACGCTGATCTTCGTGACAATTATTTAGGCGTTGAGTTATCACACGCAACTGTTATGCATAGAATTTTTGATCTTGTCGGTGATGATTCGATCTTTCAATTTGGTATTCGCAGCGGTGATAAATCTGAATTTGAATTTGCAAAAGCTCATACGAAATTAAATTTGTTTGACTTTAAAGGTTTAGAAGAAGTCGCAAAAAAAATTCAAGGTCGTCCTGTGTATTTTACAGTCGATCTTGATGTGCTTGATCCGTCAGCTTTTCCCGGAACCGGTACACCTGAAGCCGGCGGAGTTACTTTTATCGATCTTTTGAAAGCCTCATTTAAAGTTTTTGATCTCTGCAATGTTGTCGGCTGCGATTTAATGGAACTTTCACCGCCATATGATCCGTCTGGAATTTCAACAGCAACGGCGTTAAAAATCTTGAGAGAATTTTTAATAAGAATCAATATGAATTTCAAAACGTCGAACTTTTAAAATTAAAAATACTCTGCATATAACTTCAATTCTGCAGAGCTTTTTTTGTGCATTAAAAAATTATTTGCGGCGATAAATTATATTACTGCGACCGAAGTATTCAAATGGAAAGCTGAGGCAGTGAACGAGCCTTGAAAATGGAAACAAGATCGCAGTCAAGCACCACATAACCATATGACAACGAAAGATCAGCGGAACATTTTCCATATAACTTACATCAGGACTCATCATTAAAAGTGATCTAAACCACGGCGAAATTGTTTCACGATAATCAAAATGACCGCCGAGACTTGAAAGCGTTCCGGCAAAACCTGTAGCGATCGTCAATGCTAAGACTAAATATAATAATTTATCCATACTTGACGTATTGACTTTCATTCGATCATTTCCAAAGCGGCGAATCATCAGCATTATAAAACCGAGTGCAAAGAGAATACCTGCAGGAATACCGCCGGCAAGTGCAATGAAGTGATACAAATGTTCATCAACGCCAACTGCTTCAGTTGCAAATTTCGGGATCAAAATTCCGATAACGTGACCACCGAACGCCATAAACAAGCCTAAATGAAACATCGGACCTGCAATTTTAAGATCGTTTTTACTCAAAAATTCGCTTGACTTCGTTGACCAGCCGCGTTCACCTTGTGCATATCTTATCACCGTGCCGCCGATCAAAATCGTAAATGCAACATAAGGCAACACTGCATAAAGAAATTCATTAAACAAAATTTTCACCTTCTTCCTATTCTGATAAAAATTTTTCACTTTTGATTATTACGTTTTAATTCTTCTGTCACTGAAATTATCACGTCAAGTAAGAATGCTTGTGCTAATTTCGCCTCAATAAAACGATCTCTCAACAATTCGATCTTACCTCTTGTTTGACTCAAAATTTTTTCTGCTTGATCTTTTGGAACATTTGCCGCTAATTCTAAAATCGCCGGCAGATAATCAGGCAATTAATTATTGAGATCAAAACCATTTTCAAGAAATAATTTTTTATATTCGTGCATTTCTTGCGCTTGCTTGCCAAAATCTGTACGATCGTGCATCGTCAAATATAAATTAGTATTTTGTGAGAAGTCAAACGATCTGACATATTGAGTTTCATAATCTTCAGCACCAAGATTTTTAATATAATCGAACAACTCAATTAAAATTGTTTTTGTCTGTTGAGTTTCAATTTCTTCAATCGCTTCACGATAATCAGAAAAATTATTCCACCATTCAGCGTTAGGATATTCCAAAAGATACGAAACAATTTTTAAAATCTTGCTATATTCCTCTAATTCTGCATTCTGCATTCTTAATTCTACATTCTTATCCCCATTATCCATTAACAATATCCTCCGGGACAAGCATAACCTGTTGATCCTTGTAACTCTCTTAATTTCTCGTGCTCAACGCCTTGAAGTCCGGCAGGCAATTTGATCCTTTCAGTGTATTTTGCAATTCCGAGAAGTCTATACATTGCCTCGTAAGTTTTAAGATCGTATTCAAGATTTTTCGGCGGCGATTCGTTGATCTCTTTCTGTCTCATAACCATTCTCATATCAAGCAGGCGTTGAAGTGTTTGATAAATTACGTTGATATTTCCGGCGGCAAAAAGTTCAGCAAGATATGCAACAGGTATTCTCATTTCTTTTGAGTCCGGCAGATAAACGAGTTCCTCAAAATTTTTTGTGATCGGTGAAAGCGGCGGAATATACCAGACCATTGGCAAAGTACGATATTCCGGGTGAAGTGGTAATGCAACTTTCCATTTGCTGATAATCTTATAAACCGGCGAAATTTCCGCTGATCTTATCCAAGCGTCTGAAATTCCGGATTCTTTAGCCGCCGCTTGAATTGCAGGATCAGTCGGATCTTTTATCACGTTTAGAAGGCTTGAATAAATTTGTTGAGGATCACTAGTCGATGCGGCTTCCTTCACAGCGTCCATATCATAAAAGATCACGCCTAAATATCTGATTCGACCGACACAAGTATCAGTGCAAACAGTTGGTAAACCATTTTCAAGACGTGGATAACAAAATGTACATTTTTCAGCTTTGTTATTTTTCCAGTTGTAATAAATTTTTTTGTAAGGACAAGCCGGAATGCAATGTCTCCAGCCGCGACAACCATCTTGACTAACGAGAACAACGCCATCTTCATCACGTTTATAAATCGCTCCGCTTGGACAAGCTGCAACGCAAGCAGGATTTAAACAATGATTGCAATTTCGTGGTAAATATTTCATAAAAAGATCGTGAAATTCCAGCGTGATATTATCTGAAATTTTTTGCAGGTTATAATCTTGTCGTGCTGATTCACCGCTTGCAAGATCGTCTTCCCAATTAGGTCCCCATTTGATCTCCATTCGTTTCTGCGTAATTAATGATCGTGGACGTGCAACCGGCTGATGATTTTTTCTGCCGGAATGGATCAACGTTTCATAATCATAAGTCCACGGCTCATAATAGTCTTCAAGTTCCGGCTGATCGGGATGATAAAAAAGTTTTAAAATACGTTCCAACTTCGCACCGGATTTTAAAGACAATTCACCATCTTTGACTTGCCAACCGCCTTTCCATTTTTCCTGATTCTCCCAATTTTTTGGATAACCTATGCCCGGCTTAGTTTCAACATTATTAAAATACATATATTCTGCGCCTTCACGATTAGTCCAGACATTTTTGCAAGTGATTGAACAAGTATGACAGCCAATACACTTGTCAAGATTCATAACCATTGCAATTTGCGCTTTAATTTTCAAAAAAATCACCTTCTTTGTCATTCGGAACATAAAATTAAATTTTTAAATTTACAATTATAAATTCAATTCTTAATTCCGCATTCCGAATTTCGCATTAATTAATCTTCAAGCCAATCAATTTCAGTCATTTTTCTTGCAACGACGTAAATATCACGCTGATTGCCTGTAGTTCCGTAGTAATTGAAACCGTAACTCAACTGACCATAACCGCCGATCATATGAGTTGCTTTTTGATGAATATGTGTCGGCGTGTTATGAGTTCCGCCACGTGTTCCGCTGATTTTTGATCCGGGTACATTTATATGACGATCTTGTGCGTGATGCATAAATACAACGCCTCTAGGTATTCTAGGTGAAGTTACAACTCTTGAGGCAACAACGCCATTTCTATTGTAAAGTTCAACCCAATCATTATCCTTAACGTCAATTTCAGCGGCATCTTTTTCATTAAACCAGACAATTTGTCCGCCTCTGAAAAGCGTCAACATTTGCTGAGAATCAAAGTACATTGAATGAGTCGACCATTTATTATGCGGCGTTAAATATTTCAACGTAATTTCTTTTTGTCCGCCGATCGGTTTATTGATCGGATCAAGTTCAACGATCGGACGATAAACACTCATAGTTTCGCCCCATTCACGGATCATTTCGTGATCAAGATAGAATGATTGACGACCTGTAACCGTTCTGAATGGTACAAGCTGTTCAATGCTGACAGTGAATGGTGAATAACGACGATTTTGATTGCTGCCTGTGAAATGTGGTGAAGTGATCGTTTGACGCGGCTGAATTGCAACGTCTTCAAAAGTAAATCTTTCACTCTCACGATCGGACGCTAATTTTGTGAGATCAGTCAAGCCGGTTTTCTTCTCAAGATCAGCCCAAGCCTTAACAGCAACTTTTCCATTAGTTGTTGTTGAAAGTCCCATAACTGCATCAGCGGCTTGTCTTGCCTCATAGATCGAAGGCATTCCATAACTGATCAAAGATTTATCTTCAATAACGCCGTTTCTATTTCTGATCTCTTCATATTCATCTTTCGACTGCCAACTCATACCCTTACCGCCCATACCTTTTTCAACGTTCGGACCAAGAGCGATCCATTTATCATAAGTTTTTGTATAATCGCGTTCAATGCAGGCAATGTTAGGCATCGTTTTACCGGGTATCGGATCACATTCGCCTTTTGACCAGTCGAGAATTTTTCCTTCAGGTTGTGCACATTCACCTTCAGAATCGTGCTGCATAGGTACAGCAAAAACATCTGTATAAGGTTTAAGATTAGCTTCAGTTGCAACTTTTGAAACAGCTTTTGCAAGCGTACGGAAAATATCCCAGTCCGTTCGAGATTCCCAAAGCGGATCAACTGCCGGTTGAAATGGATGAACGAATGGATGCATATCTGTTGATGAAAGATCGGTTTTTTCATACCACGTTGCAGTTGGCAAGACTACATCAGAATAAAGCGCAGTGCTTGCCATTCTGAAATCAAGATCGACAAGCAGATCTAATTTTCCTTCAAGTGCTCCGCCGGGTTTAGCAAGTTCACTTTCATCACGCCATTTAATTTCTTTCGGTTTCATCGGCGATTCTTCTTCAGAAAATAAACCATTCTTTGTACCAAGAAGATATTTCAAGAAATAATCGTGACCTTTCGACGAAGAACCTATAACATTATTTCTCCAGACAAATAAATTTCGTGGAAAATTAACAGGATTATCCGGGTCTTCAATAGCAAATTGCAAAGATTTATTTTTGAGACTCTTAGCAACATAATCTTTGATCTTTGTAATGTCTTTTGATCCGGCTTCATCAGCGATCTGTTGACCGCTTTTGTTGAAATTAGGATAACTCGGCAACCAGCCTAAACGAGCTGCAAGAACATTATAATCACCAGGATGACGATAACGCGGCTCATCAACTAACGGTGAAACCATAGGCTTTGTATCAAATTCATCTGATCTATATTGCGAAGTAGCAAAGTAATAGAATGAAGTTGAATTTTGAAGTTTTGCGCCGCCATTCCAATCAGTTGCAGTCATAATTCTAGCCCAGCCTTCAGCCGGTCTTAATTTCTCTTGACCAACGTAATGAGCCCAGCCGCCGCCATTACGACCTTCACAGCCGCAGAACATTAGCAGATTTAAAATCGTTCGATAAATAACATCAGCGTGGAACCAGTGATTAATTCCGGCACCCATAATAACCATTGTACGACCTTGAGTCTTGATCGAATTGTCAGCAAATTCTCTAGCGGTGTGAATAACTAAATCAGATTTAACGCCGGTGAATTTTTCCTGCCATTTAGGCGTGTAAGGTGTATCATCATCATAAGAATCAGCACTTTCACCGCCGAGTCCGCGATCAATTCCGTAATTTGCAAGAGTAAGATCATAAACCGTTGTAACTAATTTTTCACCGTCTTCAGTTGTAACTTTTATCACAGGAACAGCACGAGTAATACTGCCTGAATGATCGCGTTCAAAATAAGGCAGAAGAATTTCAGCAACGCCGTCTTTATCATCGATCACTGACAATTTCGGCTTGATCGATTTGCCATTATCGCTATTTTCTTCTTTCAAATTCCATTTATCTTTACGATCCCAGCGATCACCCATTGTGCCGTTCGGAATTACTAATTTATTTGAAATTTCATCTAAAACATAATGCTTAAATTCAGCGTGTTTATCAGTCCTGCCGAAATCTTTTGCATTGAGAAAACGTCCGGGCTGATATTTTTTACTGCCATCATTTTGAGGATTAAGAATCACTAAAAATGGAAAATCAGTAAATTTTCGAGTGTACTCAACAAAAAATTCATTCGGTTGATCTAAATAATATTCTTTTAAAATTACGTGACCCATAGCCATAGCAAAAGCGGCATCAGTTCCGGTTTTGAGACTAATCCACGTATCAGCAACCGTTGTTGATTCTGCATAATCCGGTGCGATTGATACAACTTTAGTGCCTTTGTAACGAACTTCAGTTAAAAAATGAGCGTCTGGCGTTCTAGTCAACGGAACATTTGATCCCCAAGTGATAATGTATCCTGCATTATACCAGTCAGAAGACTCCGGAACGTCCGTTTGATCGCCCCAAACTTGAGGACTTGCCGGCGGTAAATCAGCATACCAATCATAAAATGATAATCCTGCTCCGCCCATTAATTGCACAAATCTAATTCCGGCAGCATAACTCAACATTGATTTAGCAGGTATGACTGAAAAGCCGAAGATACGATCCGGACCATATTTATAAGCTGTGTGAAGAACTGACGCGGCGACAAGTTCAGATACTTCGTCCCAAGTTGATCGAACGAATCCGCCCATACCTCTCGCTTGCTTATAAAGTTTTGTTTTCGCCGGATCATTTGCGATCGACTGCCACGCCTCAAGCGCAGTTGAATAATTTTTTCTAGCCTCACGCCAAAGCTGTGCAAGTTCACCACGCAAATATGGATACTTGATCCGATGAGGACTATAGAGATACCAGCTAAATGATGCTCCACGAGGACAGCCTCTAGGTTCAAAGTCCGGCATATCCGGCGAAGTTTCCGGGTAATCGTGCACTTGATTTTCCCAAGCAACTAATCCATTCTTGACGTAAATATTCCAACTGCAAGAGCCTGTACAATTTACGCCGTGAGTGGAACGAACACACTTATCAAACGACCAGCGATCACGATACATATTTTCCCATTCGCGACCGCCTTCATTAACTTGTTGATGTCCAGTCGCTGATTTTTCTTTAGGTATTAAATACCTGAACTTTTTAAAAATACAGCTCACGTTAAGTCACTTCCTTCCAAACTTATACTAACAAAAAAAATTTCTTGTGTATGTGATAATTATCACCTTAATGAGAAAACTTTTTTTTGAATAAGATCAACTAAAAAATTTTTGAATCGTAACAAAGAAAAATTTTAAAACTTTTTTTATTACGACGAAGAAAAAATTATTTAAGAAAAGAAAATTAAAACTGAAAAAAATTTGAAAAAACCTTTGACGTAAAAAATAATATCTGCTACAATGAATCAACGATGAGTTAAAATTGATTTGAAATTGATAGAGGAGGCTGCAAAAATTGGCTCTTGTTGTAAAAAAATTTGGTGGCAGTTCTGTCGCAACAACCGAAAAAATTTTAGCAGTGGCAAAGAGAATTTTAGAAGACAAAAAGCCTGAAGATAAAATTGTAGTGGTTGTTTCGGCAATGGGTGACACCACAGATAATTTGCTTGCTCTTGCAGAAGGAATAGATAAACAACCTTACAAGGCGGAATATTTGAGAGAATTAGATATGTTAATGACGACCGGTGAACAAGTATCGATAGCACTTTTAGCGATGGCATTTCAAAAACTTGGTCAACCGGCGATCTCAATGACCGGTGCAATGATCGGAATGAAAACATCTTCAGTACATACAAAAGGAAGAATTATCGGAATTGATCCTGATCGTGTACACGCTGAACTTGACAAAGGTAATGTTGTAGTTGTAGCAGGTTTTCAAGGAATTGATAAATTCGGTGATCCTGTGACTTTAGGTCGCGGCGGATCAGATACTTCA
>JAFUZV010000125.1 GCA_017476425.1 Selenomonadaceae bacterium | reverse complement strand
TTCATATAACAATTCCATTCGATTTTTCCGTTCTTCTAAAGCCGCTAAACTTGCCGATGAATTTCCTGATCGTGTTGATGATCGTTGTGTTGCAGTTGATCCCGGAACTTGAATGGTTTTAACTTTCGGCTTTCTGATCGGAACTTTCACCATTTGACCGACTTCAAGTTGTGCATAAGTTTTCTTTGCTTGATCAACTGCACTTTCAAGCTGTGCAATTTGTTCATCAGTAACGCTGACTTCAATTTTTGCGATCACATCACCGGCTTTAACTTCATCACCGTCAGCTCTCGTCAACTCTTTGATCTTACCATTCGTTAAAACTCTCACTGATACCATTGTCCCGGCAACTTTAGCATTATTAATATTGATCGTGTCCTCACGATGTTGATATTTAAAAGCCGCACCGCCGATCGCCGTTGAAAGTGCTATCATTCCGATCAAACCATATTTGATCAATCGCTTAATATTTTTTGTAATGTCTATTGTTTCCAAAGTTTCTCATTCCTCAAAAGAGAATTTAAATTATTAATTTGTTCTTGTTGATTAAGGATGATTTTATGAAAATTATTTACCGTATGGAAAAGGAAAGTTGACAATGTTGAACTGTCTCTCGCTTGAAATTCTTTTTTTATAAATAAATCTGCATCTTGCGGTTTAAAACTCGAATAAATATCGTCCATAATCATAAAATAAAATTCCAAATGAAAATTGAAAACCATATACTTAAACTGAGGATTTTCAATAAAAAATTCTGTACTCATCAAATATTCATCAATCGTCTTTAAAAGTTCTATAAAAAATGACAAATATTTGTGAATTTTTTTCCCAATGTCTTTATTAGAAATATGTGATACAGATTCTTCAAGAACACGATGAACACTAAATATATTCGGTATACGAACAAATTTTTTTGCTCGGCAAATGCAAGAGAAATTAAATATTGCATCGCCACCGTACATAACATCACTAAATTTTAAATTATTCTCTATCAAAAACTCACGACGATACAAATTATTCCATATATGCCAAAAATAGTAACCTTGTGAATAACGAATCATACGTTCAGCCAAATCATTATTATCAACCGTGATTTTATCTACAAAACTTCTTTCAGTCCCAGACGATATAACCATTGCGGTATTAAAATTTATTTCTTCGCCGTCACGATTTTGCAACCATTTTTCAGCGTGAACAATATCTGCTTGAAATTCTTCAGCAATTTTAAAAAGTTCTTCCAAAGCATTCGGCAAAATGAAATCATCACTATCAATGAATAAAATATATTTTCCACGAGAAATTTTTATGCCATCATTTCTCGGTATGTTGGGATTAGTAGAGTTTGTAAATCTCCTGATAACTTGCCCCCCCCCCCCTACTTTATTTAAATTCTGTATAACAAATTGATTTGCAATGTCAAAAGATCTATCCGTTGAACGATAATCAACAACAATCACTTCATACTCTTTGAAAGTCTGAATTGCTAAACTGCCGAGACATTGAACAATATATTTTTCAGCGTTGTACATGGGAATGATCACTGAAATTGCAGGAATTTTTTCAAGCATATTAATTTCTCCTATTTAATTTGTCCACGCAAAATTTCTTCTGCCTTCTTGTATGCTTTTGGTAAATCATCCGGATTTTTTCCGCCGGCTTGTGCCATATCAGGACGACCGCCGCCGCCGCCGCCAACTTCTTTAGCCGCCGCTTTGATAATATTTCCGGCGTGCACTCCGAGTTTAACCGCCGCTTGATCAGCCTTAGCAACAAGATTAACTTTACCATCATTAACAGCCGAAAGAACGACAATTCCACATTCAAGGTTACTGCAGACAGTATCAGCAATATTTCTAAGTTCGTCCATATCTTTAGCTTTAGCATTACCGACAACAAATTTAACTTTGCCGATCTCTTCAACACCCATTAACAATTTTTGTGCGTCTGCTTTCTCTTCAATTCTATGAAGTTTTTCAATTTCTTTCTTCATCTCTTTTGACTCAGAAATAATTTTTTCAACTTGAATAGGAAGAGCCTCAACATTTGTTTTGAGAAGTGTCGCTGTCTTATTCAAAATTTCTAATTGATGATTAGCATCATTCAACGCAGCACGACCGGTTATCGCCTCAATTCTTCTTACACCTGCGGCAACACCTGTTTCACTGACGATTTTAAATCTACCGATCTGACCAATATTTTTGACGTGAGAACCGCCGCAAAGTTCACAACTGAAATCAGGCACGGTAACAACTCTAACAACGTCACCATATTTTTCACCGAACAAAGCCATTGCACCGAGTTTTTTAGCGTCGTCGATCTTCATATGCTTAATATCAACGTCAAGGCTTTTCAAAATTTCTTCGTTGACAAGTTCCTCAACGTCAGCAAGTTGTTGATCAGTTACAGGTTCAAAATTTGAGAAGTCAAAACGAAGTCGATCCGGCGTAACAAGTGATCCGGCTTGATGCACTTGATCGCCGACAACTTTTCTCAATGCCGCTTGCAATAAATGTGTTGCCGTGTGATTTCTTGCTGAAGATAATTTTTTCTCAGCGTCGACAGTAATTTTCACTTGATCGCCGACTTTAATAAATCCTTCTTCAACGTATGAAATATGGTAAACAGTACCGTCAGGCAATTTTTTAGCGTTAGAAATTTTGATCTTTCCAAATTCGCTTTCAAAAAGACCTTCATCACCAACTTGTCCGCCGCCTTCAGCATAAAACGGTGTTGCTTGCAAAATAATTCCGGCTTCTTCACCGTCAGTAAGTTCATCAACTAATTTGCCGTCTTTCCAGATCGCAACAACTTTTGATTCAGTTGTTGATTCGTCTACTTTCAAATTGCTAATGTCGATACTTGAGAGATCCGGCACATTAAAGCGTTGATTTTCTGCACGAGCTGATCTTGCACGTTTACGTTGATCTTCCATCGCCTTATCAAAACCAACTTTGTCAAGCGTTAAACCATTCTCATTAATGATTTCTTCAGTGAGTTCAAATGGAAAACCATAAGTATCATAAAGTTTAAAACCGATCTCACCATTCAATTCAGTTTTCTTTGCAGATTTAACAGCGGCGATCTCTTTATTCAAAAGTTCCATACCTTGTGCAAGCGTCGCAGCAAAACGATCTTCTTCAAGGCGAATAACTTTTTTGATATAGTCCTTTTTATTGAAAAGTTCTTCAAAATCCGGCACACCGTCATAAATTTCAGCAACGGCATCAACTGCACCTTCTAAAAAAGCGTCTTTAATACCGAGTGATCGACCGTGACGAATTGCACGACGTAAAATTCTTCTCAAGACATAGCCGCGACCTTCATTTGACGGTAAAATTCCGTCCATAATCATAACCGTCATTGATCTGGCGTGATCAGCAATAACTTTCATCGATACGTCAGTTTTATCATAGCCGCAATTATACTTCTTGCCGGAAAGTTTAGAAACGTATTCAATGATAGGATAAAGCAGATCCGTTTCAAAGTTAGAAAATTTATTTTGAAGTACAGATGCAAGACGTTCCAAACCGCAGCCGGTATCAATATTTTTGTGAGCAAGCGGCTTATATTCGCCGGACTCAGTTTTATCGTATTGAGTGAAAACTAAATTCCAAATTTCAAGATAGCGATCGCAGTCACAACCGGGTGCACAAGTATCTTTACCGCAGCCACGTTCTTCACCGAGATCAATATAAATTTCTGAATCTGGACCACAAGGACCCGGACCAATTTCCCAAAAATTATCTTCAAGTTTAACTATATGATTTTTGTTAAAGCCCGGCTGTTTGCACCAAATTTCTTTTGCCTCATCATCTTTTGGATAAATTGAGACCCATAATTTATCTTTCGGAAGTTCACAGACTTCAGTTAAAAATTCCCAAGCCCAAGGTATTGCATTAGCTTTGAAATAATCACCGAATGAAAAATTTCCGAGCATTTCAAAATAAGTCTGATGTCTTGCAGTATGACCAACATTTTCAATATCGCCGGTTCTTACACAGCGTTGACAAGTCGTCACGCGAGTTTTAGGCGGTTTCATCTTGCCGGTGAAAAATGGTTTAAATGGAGCCATACCAGCACCGATCATTAAAAGCGTTGGATCATTTTCTGGGATTAATGATGCACTCGGCAATCTCAAATGTCCACATTTTTGCACAAAAAAATTGAGATAAGCCTCTCTAAGTTCTTTACCTGTCATATGTTTCAAATTATTACCTCCAATGTCTATAATATCTGCGTATAATATCACTATTTTACTAATTTAGGCAACTATTTATTTCTAAAATTGATAACTGCATTATTAATTTTTTAAGAATGGATCAATTTTTCTAATGTTTCAAAGAGGACTTCAGGTTCTACAGGTTTACTCAAATGTGCATTAAGTCCCGCTTGAAGACTCTGCTGAACATCTTCGTCAAAAGCATTTGCAGTTAAAGCAATGATCGGAATGGTTTTAGCGTCAGATCGTTTAGATGCACGAATTGTCCTGGTTGCTGTGAGTCCGTCCATTTCCGGCATACGCATATCCATAAGAATTGCATCATAATATCCTTCAGGCTTAGACTCATACAAATTAACGGCCTCTTTACCGTTTACAGCGTGATCAGTCTCCATTTCACGCATTAACAATACTTGAATCATAATCTGTGCATTGACTTCCATATCTTCCGCTAATAAAATACGTCGTCCTTTTAAGTCCGCTTTATTTTCCTTAACAGAAGACTTAGGATTTTTTTTCACTAATACGTTTCTTAATTCGTTGATCAGATTTTCAGAGAAAAGTGGCTTTGCAATAAAGCTGTCTACACCTGCTAAAGTTGCCTCTTCAAATATATCGTCCCAGTTGTAAGCAGTCAGAATTATGATCGCAGTCTCTTTACCGATTATTGATCGAATTTGTCTTGTTGTCTCTACGCCGTCCATTTCCGGCATCTGCCAATCTACGATAATCAAATTGAATGGTGCTTGCCTTGCTTGACTAAGTTTAACCATTTCAACCGCCATTTGTCCGGATTGAACTGTTTCTGCGGCTATTCCTATCTGTGACAAAACTAATTTTGCTTGATTACAGGCAACAAGATCATCATCAATCACAAGTACTTTAAAATCTTTCGGAATAATATCAATTTCATTTGATTCACTTGAAATTTTTCTGTTAGAGTCCATTAGCGTAACAGTTACAACAAAAGTCGTTCCTACATTCTTTTCACTTTCTACGCTAATTTCACCATTCATCATATCGACGATTCTTTTTGTGATCGCCATTCCAAGCCCGGAACTGCCATATTTATTTGCTACTCCGGAATTTTCTTGACTAAACGTATCGAATATTTTCGGCAGATATTCTTTATTCATTCCAATGCCGGTATCGCTGATCTTGAATTGTAATGTTGACTTGCCATTAAAACCTCTAATTTTTTCTACTTCTAATTCAACCTTGCCACCTGTTGGAGTAAATTTTACAGCATTACCGAGAATATTTATTAACACTTGACGAAGTTTTGTACTATCACCAATGTAATAGTCACTAAGCTGTCCACTGATATGACAATTATAATTCAAACCTTTTTCTTGACTTTGTCCACTGAAAATAACATTGATCTGCTCAATGAGTTTTGAAAATGCAAATTCTTCATTCTTCAAAACCATTCGACCGGATTCGATTCGGCTCATATCCAAAATATCATTTATCAAACTAAGTAAATGTTTTGCACTGCTTCCGATCTTTTCAAGATAATCTTTCGTTACATTTGATAAATTAGGCTCATTGAGTGCAAGCGCATCAAGTCCGATAATTGCATTCATAGGCGTTCTTATTTCGTGAGACATATTTGAAAGAAATGTAGTTTTTGCCTTGCTTGCCTCTTCAGCAGTCTTTAATGCTTCGCTAAGTGCTTGATTTTTTGCAAGTGAATCTCTCATTTCTGCGTCAATATCCGTAAATCCAACGCCAATAGCATTTATGTTTTTATCTGTACTTTCTTTTTCACTGTTGACATCTGCAATACGAAGCATTTCATAACTTTCTACGTCATTTTTTTTCACTAAGTAACGACAAGCAATAATTAAATTTTTCTTTAACTCCGAACGAATATTTTCAGGCTTTATGAAGTCAAGAAATATTTTTCTGTATTCCTCAGAAACATATTCATTAGCATATTTTGTAAAAGTACCCATAAAACCAAAAGTATCACCTTCTACAAAATCTGTGTCAGAAGAATCATTTCTGATACAAGTTGCTTGATCTGTGTCAAGATTGACATAGTAAACGCTTTTATAATCCGCAGCAAGCGCAGTGATCATATTATCCTGCTGTGCTCGTTTCTTCTCTTGCTCCAAAAGTTCATCTTGCAGAGAAATTCTTTCTTCCATTTCTTGCTGGAGCATTTCCGCCGTTTCTCTCTCAAGTTCAAGTTTTGAGGTTTTTCGAGCTTGATTAATAGTTAAGGCGAATATGACTATCAATACAACTGCTATAAGAATTGACATTAACAGACTTCTTTTTAAAATACCGTCCGAAATGTTATCAATTTGCTCACTAATTACACTTTCACGTATTAAATAAGTAAGCATCCAATCCGTACGATGTACAGGAACATAATACATAGTTTCTTTGACATCATTGTATGTAAATGACGTTACGCCTCTTTGTCCTTTTGAAAAATCCTCACGCATTTTTTCAATATTATATCCATCTTCAAATTCAGCATTTTCCATCGCCGAAAGCAAATTATTTTCACTGGCAAGCCCGCCGAGAACCGTATTTGTTAATGAATAACCTTCTGCCGTGTAGATATTGCAGAAAGTCGTATTGTTTGATCCTGATTGAAGAGAAATATTTTTTAACATATATTCCATATCAATTTCCATAAAGCAGGCGACAAGAAAATGACCTTCAAATGGCAGGCGATCTGTCGGCATAGCTATTATAACCTTAACACTTTCAGCAGAAGTTTTAATAGAAATTTCCGGCTCTGAAATTGTTTGATAATCGAAAGCATATTGTGCAATATCAGTTCTTGTGCCTCTTGAAGTGTAGATCAAGCCTTCTTCATTCACAAATGCAAATTTTTCTAATCCATAAAGCTGTTTCATTCGTAACTGATATGCTTGAAGATTTTCCACCGAACTCAAATCAGCTTTAGTTAGAAGTCCGATCGCTATATCTAAATCGCTGATATAGTCATTCAAAGTAGAGTCAAGTACTTGTACACGTCTGCCTGCAAGTTCTTCAAGATATAGGAGACTAACATTGCTTACGGCTTTTTCAGTATCTTGACTTGCACTTTTTCCAGTCCAAAAAGTCCCTATGGTTAGCATCAATGCTACAACGATACTACCCGCAATCGCCGCGATCATAGTATTACGATTCAAACTTTTCATTATGTCTCCTACTTCCTTAAGAACCACATTTAAATTATTATCTCAAATGATTATACTGCGTATAATATCACTATTTCACTACTTCCGGCAACTGTTTTATTTCTGCGCTTGGTAATTTTAATAATTCAGATTTACCTTGTAGTGTATCAATTTGTTTTTTCAAATATCCTTCTGCGATATTCTGAGTAATTTTTCCCGTCTGTTCAATTATTTTTTCCTTCGTTGAAAGAAAACTTTGCAAAACTAAATTTTGACGTTCACGGACTTGTTCCATTTGATCAACGATAAATTGATTTTGTCTGATACGATCATCATTTATTTGTGCTAAATATATTTCATACTGCGGAGAATCTTTTTTATATCGACTAAGCATTTCTAACAGTTGAGGCAATTTTTTTATATTGTAGTTATCATTGTTATCTTGTATTCGATCGCCGACTTCATTATAAAAATTTTCTATCTCACGAATAATCGGCATTGATCCTTCTTCAATTATTGCAATTCGTTTTTTAGCAACGTCAAGCATTTTTTCTTGCAAGATCACAAGTTGATCAGCTATTTTAGACATACCATCAACACGAGCCTTTTCAATCATCATTTGACTCATTGTCTGTGCTTTGATAAGTTCAATTTGTGCTTCACGCATTAATTCAATTCGTTCATTCTCTTTATCAGCAAGCCTTAATTTCGTTTCACTTTCAATTTCTGCAATTCTAACTTTGTCCGGCTCATAATTGTAATTATAACTTGTAGTTGATCGACTGTCAGAAGAGGAACTGCCACTGAATAAACTACCGAGAATATCGCCGATTTTACCAAAAATACCCATTCAATTTCCTCCAAAATATTTTAACCTGTCGACTTTGATATTATATTGCTCATTGTTTCATCAAATCTTTTCTCATTCTGAATATCAACGAATTGTATTCTTTATCACGCTGCTGCACTGCCTCACTATATGCTTTACTGTCTGATAAATATGCTATGAAATTCTGCCGTCTCAATTCCATAAATTGATTTAATACTTCTTGAGAAATTTTTTGCAAGTCGTTATCTTTGACGAAATTTAATATTTCATCGATCTGTAGATTTAATAACGGCTCTGACCATTTCATCAAAAAAATTCTTTCTTCTGACTTCGGCAATGAAAAAATTATTTCTTGAAATGCTTTTTGAAATTCTTCCGTTAATTTATAAAGTTCGCTTTCAGTTTCAAATTTCTCTTGCAAGTCTCCGCCGGCTTGAAATGCAAATTTCTGATAAATATTTTTACGTTCCTTCAAATAAAAATTATCAATGTCATTTTTATAAGTCTGAAGATAATCCAAAACTTTTAATGCAGTCGATTCACCTTCCATTAAATGACCTTTAAGACTAAATTTGATCAACGGCAAAAATTGCTGTTCGATCAAAAATCTTTTCTTCTGCCAATCAGCATACCATTTATTAAAAATTTCTGATTCGATATTATCAGCGTTGCAAGCCGCTTTCAATTCTTCATACTTCTGAGTTTTAAAAGCCTTATATGATTCATTCCAGCTGTTCCAGTTCAATATGACATTTTTAACAAATTCCTTATGCGTCTCGAAAAATTCAATTTTAATTAAAGCCTTTCGGACTATATCAGCAAGATTTTCAGCGATAAATGAGAAACTTGCACGATCTTGCTTTTCAAGTTTAGCAAGTTCAGTGATTGAATTATAGCCGCCGTTTATATCTTCAATTTTATTTTCAAGTGATTCGGCTTGCTCCTTGAATGATAAAATTTTTTTCTTAACTTCGTCTAAACCTAATTGCAAATGTTGAGCTAAATATTTTTGGCGTGCACTCATCGATCCATTTTCGTCAGAAGTTAAATTTGGATTATCAACATAACGGCTTTCAAGCTGCAGACTAATCTTGATAAATTCCTGCAATGTCTCTTGATGTTCATTTTCATAAGTTTCCAGCTTTTCGATAAATTTTACCGCTAATGACTTCACAGCCTCATAATATTTAATGATCGACTTGTCAATTTCTGCGATATTGTATCCTGTTAGCAACAATTTATAATCAAATGTTGAAGTGATTGATACGACTTCCTGCAATTTGTTGATTTCATCTTGAATGTCTGATAATTGTTTCAATAATGCAGGTTTCTCAACATAAATTTGTCTATATAGTTGAGTGACTGAATTGTCATTGAATAGCGGAATTAAATTATTTGTGACGAAGATATTCAGTGTAAATTGTAATTTCTCTTTTTCGGTGTAAAAATTATTTGACGGCGAAATATTATTTTCATAATTATTTGTAACTAATACACGACAACAAGGTATAGTATTTTTTGTGCCAGTCGAAATAGCGGTAGTGGCTCCTTCATTATCTAAATCTTTATTACTAAATTTTTTTTGGTAATAAACTGACCAACCATAACAATTTTTTATTCGCCAATTTGAACCTTCTTGAAACGGAAAACTTTTATCTTCAATCATTTTCCACAATTCAAAAGGTGATGGATAATACCATTCACCAACATAGTCTTCCATAGGATCATTTACATTTCCATTAAAATTAGCATAAGGGAAATAATCAAGATTCGCCCAAAGCAATGCAGTATCACGATCAAAAATAATTTTCGGCTTATTATTTAAGAAGTACCAACGTTGATTTTTGATAGCATTCAAAATTTTATCAATACCCGTGCCGGAAAGCTCATTAATTTTACTGCTGATATTGTTAAGTTCAGCGTCTATTGAAGATAATTTTGTTTGCAATTCACGTTTGACCGCTGATAATGACATTTGCCGTTCATTGAGATCTAAAATTTTTTTAGCATTAGCTTCATTTTCAATACCTTCACAAGATTCTTCAATTTGTCTGATCTGATCAAGTAAATCATTCTTCTGCTGCAAAAGTCCATCAAGTTCACTCATCGAATCACCTCATTAAATCCTTACGCATTCTGAATATCAATGAATTATATTCTTTATCACGCTGCTGCACTGCATCACTATATGCTTTACTGTCTGATAAGTATGCTATGAAATTCTGCCGTCTCAATTCCATAAATTGATTTAATACTTCTTGAGAAATTTTTTGCAAGTCGTTATCTTGAATGAAATTTAATATTTCATCGATCTGCAAATTTAATAACGGCTCTGACCATTTCATCAAAAAAATTCTTTCTTCTGACTTCGGCAATGAAAAAATTATTTCTTGAAATGCTTTTTGAAATTCTTCCGTTAATTTATAAAGTTCGCTTTCAGTTTCGATTTTTTCCTGTAAATTATCATCAGATTTTATAATAGCTTTTTGATAAATATATTTGCGTTCCTTCAAATAAAAATTATCAATCGCCATTTTGTACTTCTGCAGACAAGCTAACACATTCAACGCTGAAAAATTACCGTCAACTAAATGACCTTTGAGACTAAACGCAATCAGCGTCAAAAATTGTTGTTCGATCAAAAATCTTTTCTTCTGCCAATCAGCATACCACTTATTAAAAATTTCCGCTTCGATATTGTCATTGCTGCAAGCCGCTTTCAATTCTTCATACTTCTGAGTTTTAAAAGCACGATAAGAATCATCAAAGACACTCCAAAATTTAATAAGATTTGTAATGAATTGTTGGTGATTTTCAGCGAAATTCATTTTATCAAGTGCCTTATTAAGTATATGAGTGAGATTTTCAACGACAAGGCTAAATTCAGCACGCTTAATTTCAGTGAGTTTAGCAAGATTAATCAATGAATTGTTATCGTGATTGATATTGTCGATCGATCTTTCAATCGCTTCAGCCTGCATTTTGACTGAAATAATTTGATTTTTAGCGTCGTCAAGTCCAAGCTGCAAATTTTGAGCAAGAAAATTTTGACGATCTGCAAGCAGTTGATTTTCTTCAGTCGCCAAATGTGAATTTTCAATATAGCGAGCCGACAATTTAAGATTAATTTCACTGAATTTGTTGATCGTCTCCGCTTTTGCATTCTCATATTCAGTCAGCTTATCAAGCAAATTATCAGTTAGTGATTTGATCGCCGTGTAGTATTGAATGATTGAATTGTTGATTGACGGCACATCATAATTTGCAAGCAGTGATTTATAGTCGATTTTCTCTACTGATACTTTTGCAGGTGCTTTAACAGGAACAACCGATTTATTATAAACGTAAATTTCTAGATAAAGTTTAGTTATTGCATTGTCATCAAAAATAGGTTCAAGTTCATTATCAACAAAAATTTTGAGTACTTCTTCAGGATTGTTACCGTTGTAACTTTGAGGAACTAAATCATAACAACAAGGAATGACATCTGCATTAACATTAAAATTTGCAAATCCATTAGCATCTATATCATATGGTCTTAAGCGAGCAAAGCTATCCACAATAGTCCAATAGTATTCTTTTTGCATTTCGTAGTATGTAATATTTTCAAACGAAATTTTACCACTAACTATTTTATTTAATTCAGTTACAGTCGGAATACGCCAATTTTTATAATTATCTAATCCTAATTTGTTAGTTTCTTGCAATAATTCTTTTATTTTAATGCCACTTCCACTAAGTGAATATCCACCTATATAACCATAATTAAAATGATCAAGATTCGCCCAAAGCAGTGCAGTATCACGATCAAAAACGATTTTAGCCTTATTATTGAAGAAGTACCACCGCTGATTTTTAATTGCCTTCAAAATTTTATTAATATCATTCATTTTATCACCTTGAAATTTTCATCAATTACGTTCATTCCAATCAGCAAGTTCACGTTTTGCCTGTTCTATTTCCTGCGGCGGAGTCTTCTGCGTTGTTTTTAAAAATTGATGTAACAGAACAAATTTATTATTAACCCAAGCGGCAAAGAGAACTCTATCATCACCGGGTCGCAATTCCCAGATTTCTTCGTCAAGATGTTTTACAAAACGTTCTCCTGCACGTGTACCCTTAATTTTTAAATACATAATGTTATTTTGTATACGTGACAATTTAATACGAGAATCTTTAGAATTTGATGTTTCCAAAGAATTAATATATTCGCGAATTTGTGAGTAACCATTACGATTTTCATAAAATATAACCTCAAACATTTTCGTTTTCTTCCATTGGTACTATTGCAAGAGTCTTACCATATTTGTGGAGCAGTTCTAACACACGCTTAAAATCTGTTCCAAAAATAGCATCATCATCAGCGTCAACGTCTTCTGTCATAACTTCGCTTAATGCCATTCTAAAATCAATAGCTTCTCGTTCACAATGAGAGAGGTTTTCTAAATATTCGTTCCAAGTCTTCCACTTAGACATTAAAATCCCCCCAAATTTTTAGTCAATAAAAAATGTAACCGTCTTGCAAAAAAAAATCAATATCTTGAATTAAAGTTCCGTCAATCTGCGGATAAAGTTTGCCGTCTAAGTCTCTGATTTTAAATTCACGCTCAAAACTCTGTTCATCTTTCATTCTGACGATAAATTTTTCGTTTATAGTGTCAATTTCGTAAGACATACCATAAAATAAAGTAGCACTCAACAAAAATGGAAATCTTATTCTTGGATTAAACGGCACAAAAACCTCAAAATCTTTAAAGTTCAATTCGCCGATTTTAAAATTTTTTATCGAATAAACTGATCCTTTTTCATAACCGCCAAATCCTTCGATTAATTCATTTTCAAGAATTAATTTTATATCAAAAAATTTTTCTATCAGTGGAAGAGGTAATGAAAAAATAGGAATCACTGATACGCTATCAATAAGTGTAGGTAATTTATAGAGTTCAATCATAGGACGACGACAACCTTTTTTCAGAGGAATTGCAAACTCTTTCATCTTTAATTCTCCAAAATTTTAAGCGTTATAGGATTTAATTCTTTTTCGACAGTTTCGACATTATGAATAACTTTGCCGGTAGAATTATTGTTATCGCCACTCATTAATTTATTCACGGCAAGCGGAATTGATAAAGTGATCTTTGTGCCTTTGCCGATCTCACTATCAAGATCAATTTTAATATCGTGCTGATCAGCGATCCATTTAGCTATAGAAAGTCCTAAGCCGGTTGAAATGACGCCTTCAGTTAATTTAGTCCGTGAAGAGTCGACACGATAAAATCTTTCAAAAATTTTTTCGTGGTGTTCTTTAGCAATTCCAACGCCGTTATCTTCAATAGACACTTTCATAAAATGCTTTTCACGCCGTGAATAAATTCTGACTATACCATTTTCACCGCTATATTTAATTCCGTTATCAATAAAAATCGTCAGCATTTTTTCTATTGCACTTCTGTCACCTAAAATTTCACCAACGTCATTGATCAAAATATCTATAGATTGATTTTCTCTGAGTTTAACTTTTTGACTCACAAGATCGATAACTTGAGAAAGTTCAACCGGTGCTTTGATCAACATTTGTTTATTTTGATCAGCTCTTGCCAAAAAAAGTAAATCCTCAATCAATTTGTGCATATTCGTTGCTTCATTTTGAATTGAAGTTATACCTTCGTCAAGAAGTTCTTCATCTTCTCTTCCCCAACGAACAAGCATATCAGAATAACCAAGAATTACAGTTACCGGCGTTCGGAGTTCGTGAGATGCAGCCGATACAAATTCTTGCTGCTGTTTAAAACTTTGTTGAAGTCTATCAAGCATATGATTGAAAGTGTCTGCAAGTTCTGTTACTTCATCTTGAGTTGTTCCGATCTCTAAACGCTGATCCATATTCTGCGCTTCGATTGATTTAGCAGTATTAGTAACATCTCTGATCGGTTGAAGAATTTTATTACTAACGATATAACCGACAATCAAGGCAAGCAATACACCAATAATATTTACAGTGAAAAGAATCAACAACATATAACGCAGAAATTGTTTCTCAAGTGTGATCGTCTTGAAAAAGTGCAAGTAAAAAATTTGTCCGCCGCGTTCAAGTGTAATTCTTTTATAGTAAAGCATTGCATCGTGCGTTTCAATCAGACTGAAATTTTGATTAGCCCAAACAGGCGGATGCTTTCTGATTCGTGAAATCATTTCTGCTACAGGCGGAAATTGAGGATCATTTTCAATAATTGTGCCGCCTTTAACGTCAGTCACTCTAAGTACTACACCTTGAGTTACAGGATCACCTGCCCAAAATGAGCTGTCTAACACGTCGCCACGATTCAATTTTTCCATCGTATGACCGATTGAACTTTCAAGTGCTAATTGTGCTTGATGATAGAACGACATATAAACGCCTGCAGTTGTAAGCAGACTTATTATAACGAGAACCATTATCAACATTGCCGCATAAATCAGCGTGATTTTTACTGACAATTTCAATTTTTTTGCGCGGCTCATTGCTGATAATTTTAAATCGTCAATTTGATGAAAGTTTTTCAACTTCTCTAAGAATCCATTCTTTGAAAATTTTCCTTCCTTGTTGTCATTATTCCTTGATAACATAACCTACACCTCTCACGGTGTGGATATACTTTTCATCAACGTTGTATTTATTCTTAATATAGTCTTCTATTTTCGCTCTCAAGTAACGAATATAAACATCAACTACATTTGTATCGCCAATGTAATCATACCCCCATACCGTTTGTAAAATTTGATCACGAGTCAAAACTCTATTTTTATTCCTCACAAGATATTCAAGCAGTGAATATTCCTTTTTGGTGAGTTCGATCGAATCACCTTTAACTTGGACTTCAAAGCGTTCAGGGTAAAGCACTAAATCTTTAACTGATAAACGCTTGTTACTGCCTTGATCATCGTCGTTTCTATTGCCTTCAGCGTGAGTTCTCAATGCTGCTCTGATTCTTGCCAAAAGTTCCGGCACGGCAAAAGGTTTAGTCATATAATCATTTGCGCCGATGTCAAGACCTGTAACTTTATCTTCAAGATCATCTTTCGCAGTCAACATAATGATCGGAACATCGTCCGGCAATTCTCTAACTTTACGACAAATTTCGATGCCGTCCATCTCTGGCAACATAATATCTAAGAGTACGAGATCAAAATTTTCTTGAGCAATTTTTTCAAAAGCTCTTTTGCCATTACTTTCTGTTTCAGTCTCAAAACCTTCGTGTTCTAATTCAATTTGAAGAAACCTTGCAATTCGTCTTTCATCTTCGACAATGAAAATTTTTTGTTTATCAGTCATACCCTTCACCTCCAAAACTTTTTGATTATTTTATATAATATAACAAATGAAATATAAAATAAATCATTATTTAATTTTTTTAATCTAACTTTAATCTTTTTGTATTAAGTTTTTCGGTGAAAAAATTTTTTGATTGACAAAGTTGTTATAAATGATATAATCGAAATAACAAAAGCGTCCTGCTGAGAACAGAACGCTTTCGGACACTTTGACAAACGGTCTAGTGCCTCGTGGTTAATTGTATAAAATTGATTAACCGTCTGGGAAGCGGAAAATCTTCAGACGGTTTTGTTGTTTAGTGGCTCAAAAACAAAGCAACGATGACAATGACTGCGAGCAGCCAAGCCAAAAAGTTGTTATCCATTCACATCACCCCATTTCTGGGGCAAAATTAACCGTCTGCCGTTTCTAAATGTCAAGATGGATTATATCACTAAAAATTCATTCGTCAATAAAAATTTTTCTGATTGACAAAGTTGTTATAAATGATATAATCAAAATAACAAAAGCGTCCTGCGGAAACAGAACGCTTCAGGACACTTTGACAAACGGTCTAGTGCCTCTATGGAAATTAATTAGTAATTAATAACCGTCTGGGAAGTTTAGAGATTTCAGACGGTTTTGCTGTTTAGTGGCTCAGAAACAGAGCAACGATGACAATGACTGCGATCAGCCAAGCCAAGAAGTTGTTATCCATAAGCCTCACCTCAAATCTGAGGCTGGTTTAACCGTCTGCCGTTCTTAAGTGTCAATGTGATTATATCACAATAAATTCAGTTGTCAATCATAGGAATTTTAATAAAGGAAGTGCTTAAATTGATTTTGAAGAGAAAAATGGTTTTGATTCTTGCAATGATTTTGTTTGCACTTTCAATTTCACCGAGTTATGCAGTAAGTTATCTTGCTAATGCAAAATCCGGCAAATTTCACATTTATAATTGTCCGACGATTAAACATCCTAATGCTGCGCATTTTGTGCCGTACAATTCAAGAGATGCTGCTATCGCTGATGGTTATATTCCTTGCAAGCGTTGCGATCCTTGATTAATGGATAATGTGTAATTGGTAATGGGTAATTATTTTTTTGGAGTTAGTGATTTGATCGATTCTAAAAATTTCAATGAGTTTAACGGTGATTCAATTAGCGATTGAACATTTTTCATAATGATTTTTTCGACTTCGATCAATTCACCGGACTTTATACTAAACTTTGAATTTTCTTGCCAATCGAAATTTAGAAACATTGTAAAAATTTTTTCCAGCGATTTTGGATACTCAAGTGCAAAGCCGGAAATTTGAATGAACTGACAAGCCGCGATTAATGTTGCAATTCTTGGATTGCGTTTATCGAAGGCTTTTAACGAATCAAGCAACAAATAAAAGACACCATCGTCAACTTGACCGATCGGTGTCATTTTGTTTGCAATCTCAAAAAATATCGACGCATAAGCAATTTTCATAAGGTCTTCATTGATATTATAAAAGTCAATTATTTCAGCTTCGTGAACTCTATAAACAGGCTGCGTCTTCACAAATTCAAGTGAAATATGATTGAACATCTGCATTGCGCCAGAAAGTGGATTATTCGATCGGCGACAATTATAAGCATTAGCCTCAATCTTTCCAAATTCTTTAGTGAAAAAAGTTACAACTCTATTAGCATCACCAAAATCAGTAGTCGCAAGGACGATCGCCTCAGCTTTAAAAAATCTTTCCACGATTTAACAACTCACATTAAAATTATTTTTGCGGCATATACTTTTCAAAGCGAAAGAAATAATCAAAATAATCACCATTCATTTGATCAATATGTTCATTCATTCTAGGATCAAGGTTATGAGGATTATAAAATTCAACGATATGAAAACCGCATTTGTTGACATAAAAATGGATATTCCGCTTATCAAAATAAGGTGTTACAGTCGACCAAATTTTTGTTTCAGGATAAATTTTTTCGATCGCTTGCCAAGTAGCATAGCCGATACCTTTACTATGAAAGTCAACATTAACAAACAACAGCAAAAGTTCATTGTGATTCGTTTTCGGATCGATTTTTACAACTACGCCGCCAACAATTTTATCATCAGCAACGATATTATAAGTTACTGCGCCGGACTCATTGAATGAATTAATAACATCTTCACGCGGAATAATTTCCTCACCATTGTCACCGAACTCCTCAACAACAGCTTTCTTGAATGCAATTTGAATATTTTTTATAAATTGTTCCTTTTCATCGTCTTTTGTCTCGACAAGTTTGATATCATTCAAAATTATCACCTTTCAATCATCTTTCTTTGTGATCGTGACGATCTCTTTGCCGGACTCTTGATCGAATCTGCCGATCTTAGCATTACCCGCCGTCAACATAAATTGCAACGCCGCTTCAGAATCAATTTCAATATGTATAACTTCACTGCGCTTAACGAATAAATTAGTCCCGGACGTGATATTTAAACTCCACGGAACGAAGACACAAACATAATCAGCACCGAGCTTTTCAGCAACAATCGGCGGCACTTCTTCCATTAAAAAGCCCATAGCCATTGATTGATGAAATGGAACAAGTACGACATTTTTAAACATACTATTTGATTCAAAGATCGCCGTTGAAAATTGTTTGACACTGTTGTAAATGAATTTCACAACGGGAATTTTTCCAAGAAGTGACTCACCGAAATGTATAACGTGTTTTAGTAACCAGTGACTTGAAATCCAGCCGACGGCGTAAATTATCACAACGACGGCGATTAATCCTATACCCGGAAAGTAGAATGGTAAATGTTTACCCAAAACGCCTTCTGTAAAGTGCAAAATTTCACCAACAACTAACAGCGTTATAACAACCGGCACTAAAACTATTAAGCCGTTTAAAAAATTTCGTGACATTATTCAAGTCTCCTTAAGAATCACCTAAACCGAAAGATTGAAGTGCGCCTAAAGTATTGCGCCAATTTTTTTTGACTTTGATCCAGAGATCAAGATAAACTTTTGTACCGATCAGCATTTCAATTTCAGGACGTGCAAGCCTGCCGATCTCTTTTAACATTTTGCCATTCTTGCCGATCAAAATTCCTTTTTGTGAATCACGTTCAACATAAATCGTTGCCCTAATATAAGTATCGCCGTTATTGCGTTGAGTCATTTCATCAACGTCAACAGCGATTGAATGCGGCACTTCATCTTCAGTTAAATGTAAAATTTTTTCTCTAACGAGTTCAGCAATTATCAAACGCTCCGGCTGATCAGTTACCATATCAGCCGGATAATATTGAGGACCTTCAGGCAAAAATTTTTTCGCCTCAATGATCAGCTTGTCAACATTAATACCGTCGATCGCACTGATCGGAACGACAGCGGCAAAACTATATTTATCAGAATAACTTGCAATGATCGGCAAAGTTTGATCACGATCGATCAGATCGATCTTGTTGATCACTAAAATCACCGGCTTATCAGTCGTGTTGAGTCGATCAATAATATATTTTTCGCCGCCGCCAAATTTTTCAGTAGCATCAACAACAAAAAATATTGCGTCAACTTCTTTCAATGTACCTTCAGCGGCTTTTAACATATATTCACCTAATTTATGTAGCGGCTTATGAATGCCCGGCGTGTCAAGAAAAATCATTTGCATATCTTCAGCATTAAAAATACATTGTATTCTTGATCTTGTCGTCTGTGGTTTATCAGACATTATAGCGATCTTTTGACCTATTATGTGATTGATCAGCGTCGACTTTCCAACGTTCGGACGACCGATCACAGCAATAAAACCAGATTTATATTCATTCAAAATAATTTTCACCTCAACAAAAATTTTTTTCAAGCGTGTTAAACTATAACACAAAAATGATCTCTTGTCGAATCAAAAAAAATAAACCGTCGATAAAATGTCGACGATTTTTTAAATTAAGAATTAAGAATGCAGAATGCAAAATTATTTCAATTCTACATTCTACATTCTGCATTCTACATTAATTCTAACCGATGAGCACTTGACCGAAATAAACGACAGCACCCATAAATATTACGAATGGAATATAAAATTTCACGGCGAAAGCAAGCAGTTGAGAATCAGCACCTTGCACGCCGATCGCCGCAGAACCGATCGCAATAGATAATGGCGAAATCATTTTACCGGCACAAGCACCGGTTGCATTCGATGCCGCGACCCAAGCCTGAACATTTTCCGGCGCACCGATCGCCTGACAAGCAATAACTTGCAACTTACCGAAGAGAACACAACTTGACGTTGCAGAGCCGGTTATATAAGTACCAACTGATCCTAGAAAAGCACCGATCGCCGGGTAAGCAGTACCGGTCGCCGCAACCGCAGTATCAGCGATCTGCCCGGTCATTCCACTGTAACCCATAACTTTAGCAGTTGCAATAACAGCAATGATTGTAACCATTGTAAATTTCAAGCCGTTGATCGTCTTGCCAAGAACGCCGAACATTTCACCGAATGAAGCACCTTGTTTAAGTCCGCCTAAAAATGCTGCGATCAAAATCAAAACCCCAGGAGTATTAACCCAAACAAATGTATAAGGTGATCCGCCTTCACCGGTGTAGATCGGAACGCTTGATTTGATCGTCATTAATGCTTGATTGATCGGCGGAACAAGTTTACTAGTCATCAGCAAGAAAATGAAGATCAAAATGAATGGCATACAAGCAGTAATTGCTTTTGAAGAATCAATTTTTGTTTCAGCTTGTGAAGGCATTGCATATTCAGGATCATCAACCGGAAATTTTTTAGCAATAACAACGATCGTTCCCATAGTTGCGATTGCACCTGCGA
>JAFUZV010000124.1 GCA_017476425.1 Selenomonadaceae bacterium | reverse complement strand
ATTCTACATTCTGCATTCTACATTCTACATTAAATAGAAAGGTGATAATATGGGCTTTCGTCTTAACATTACCGGCGGCAACGACGTTTCATTTATGGAAGATGTTATAACGGCGGTTGAATTTATTTCAGATACGCCGGATGCCTCAAACGCCAGATCAACTGATCTTGGTCTTATTTTGAAAATCGTCGGCAGGATTAATTTTTCACTCGGTGCTGAAATTGATGACAGCACTGTTGAACTTGCTAATTGGTCGTTGATGCCTTCCGATCAAGCTGATTGCTATAGAAATGTACAAGTGCAAATTGTCAACGGCGGTCAAATCGTTCGTCAATACACTTATCCTAATGCTTTCGTTATGAATTACACTGAGGACTTAAACGACGAAGAAGGCGTTGGAACATTTACAATACTTTTAAAGCAGAAGAAAGATTTAAATCCGAATGTTGAACTTAAAGGAAATTTTGAGGAGTGAGGTGAAATAAATGTCGTTACTTTTTAGTACTGCTGATCCTGAAATTGAACTTGAACAGGAAAGCACTCGGCAGATCATTTTTAAAGTTGAAATTCCTCAAGACAGCCGGGCAAGAACAAAAGATATCGGCGTAACTATGATTGTTAAAGGTAAAATTTTGCCGGAAACTGAGTCCGCCGGAACTGCTGCTGATAGTACTTCAAAATTATTAGATTGGTCGATTGTTCCCGCTGAGAAGAAAGAGGCTTATCGAAGTGTAACGGTTAAAGTTATGAGCGGCGGCGTTGTAACTCGTCAATATCAAATGCCTAATTCATTTATCGTTGACTACGTTGAGACTTTTGAAAACGCTGAAGGAATTGGTGAATACACGTTGACAATAAAACAGATGAAGAATAAAATTGCAGATGTACAAGTAACCGGCGGTTTCACTGAATGAAGAATTATTATGAAATTTTAGGCGTTGATCAAAATGCTACACCTCAACAAATTAAATCTGCTTACAAAAAACTTGCTAAAAAATGGCATCCTGATCTCAATCGTGATAATTTGTCACAAGCAGAAGAGATGATGAAGGCGATTAACGTTGCATATAATATTCTTTCTGATGAAGTTGCACGTTCTGATTATGATAAAACGATTGCTAAAAAAGTAGCTGATGAACCGAAAAAGTCAAAGCCTCAACAAAAATCTAATCAAAAATCTGCGTCGACGGCTAAGAATATTAATTTAAGCAACCTTAATAACAGCTTTGCATCATTTTTTGGATTTGATCCTAAAACTCAAGAGATCACTAACGAAGATAAATTGAATACTTTTACAAAGAAGCCGAAGAAGAATCCATTAGACACAACGGATTTTTTTGAAAGGTTTATGGGCTTTAAAAAATGAATGATCATTTATACACGGCGGCGATCGGAATTATCGCAGTGTTAATCGCGTTGACTGCCTTCATTAGTGACTTTTCAACGCCGATCAAAATTCTTATCGTTATAATCGGTGTAATTATCTTTGCTGATTCTATTAGAAAACTGATTAAATCGATCAAGGATCAACCGATCATTAAGATTGATAAAAATATTCCTCAACGAATCACTAAAATTGATCTTCTCGGTGAAAATTCAAATGTGATAGCCTCTTGGGAACTTTTTAATAAAACTTCGGCGGTTATCGGTAAAGATATTGGTGAAAATTCCGTTGATATTGATCTGAGTCAAAGTCCTTATGCGTCGATGGTTGACGTTGAACACGCAGTTTTGAATTACGCTGACGGCTGTTGGTACGTTGAAGATTTAGGAAGTCAAAACGGAATTAGCATTAAAAAGTCCGGCGATGAAAAGAAATATAAATTGAGTTCGGCGCAACCTTGCAAATTAGATTTCGGTGATATTATCTTTGTCGGTTTATGTCAACTTAAATTGAATTGAATTTGAAAGTTGTGAAATAAATTTATGAATGGTTTAATTCGTTGTCAGAATGGACACTTGTTTAGTTCTCGTCGTTATGGAACGATTTGCCCATATTGCAATCTTGAGACGGCGACACAAGAGAAAAAAGAAGTTCCGAAAACTGATGAAGCGATTGATGAAATTTTACTTATGACTGAAATACGTCCGGTTTGTGGCTGGATCGTCTGCATTGAAGGTCCTCGACGCGGTAAAGATTATAAAATTCACGAAGGCAAAAATTTTATAGGTCGTGCTGATGATATGGACATTCAAATTTTAGGCGATAATAAAATTTCTCGACGCAACCACGCAATTTTAGTTTACGATCCAAAAAAGCACGAAACAGTTTTATTGCCCGGCGAGTCAAATGGTATGGTTTATCATAATGACGTTGCACTTTATTCGCCGATTGTTTTGAGTGTTTACGATGTTATTGAGATCGGCAGAAGTAAATTTTTATTCATTCCGTTTTGCGGCGATCACTTTCGTTGGGAAGATGCTCCGGATTTTGATGACAATGCTCACGTTCAATTTGATAAGGAAAAATTTTAGATGAGTGTGTTAATTGTAATACTTTTTGGCGTTTTAATATTTTTAGTTGTTTTAAAAAATCGTCAACATATCAAAAATATCTCTCGTCAAAATAAATTTGAAATAGGTTCAGCGCAATCAATCGGCACAAGACAAATTCAACAAGATGTCTTGAGTGTGAAGATGAAGAATGATTCAATATTATTGAGTATTGCAGACGGTTTATCACAAAATGGTCACGTTGCGGCGAATTTAGCAATTAACACTTTTGAAAATTTATTTGCGGAGTCAAATTCTGATAAGCCGCAATATTTTTTTAAGCGAGCGGCGAACAGTGCAAATCAGAAAATTGTCAATGTACTTGAGGAGCGACAAGGTGAAACGTCTATTGCAAGTGTGCTTATCAGAAAATCAGAAATGTTTTATACTCTTGTTGGTAATTGCAAAATTGCGATCTTTCGTGACGGCGATCTAATTCCGGTTAGTGAAGGTCAAACAATCGATGTGCTTGCTCGTCATAAATATGATGAAGGCAGCATTTCAAAACAAACGACGCTTGCACTTTTGAATGAACGGCGACGTTATAATGTTTTAGGAAGTGACTATTTTCAAGACGTTGAATTATTTAGCAAGCCGCTAATCCTTCAAAGTGGTGATCTAGTCGTCTTGATGACTGAAGGCATTACAAATGTTTTGCGTTGGATCGATTTAGAAAATGTTTTAAATCGATCGGAAACGGCGGCGAATTTAGCAATAGAAATAATTAAAATGATTGATCGATCGCAATATGCAGACAAGGACAATGCTTCAATATTAATTTATCGGCACGGGTGATTTAGGGCTAAGGGCTTAATGCTAAGGGCGAAGATCATTCAGCCCTCAGCCCTGAGACCTCAGCCCTTAATAATTCGGAGAATTTATGAGAAAATCGAACAGCATTTTTAAAACTGCGTTTATTTCGGAGTCCGGCGCAGAACTTACGAACAATGATTATTTTGCTTTCGTTGAACTTGATGACTTTGCTTGTTACGTTTTGGCATCGGGTATCACTGATTTTAAATCTTCAATAGCCGCACAAGAAGCGGTTGAACATTTAATATTGAGTTTTGAAGAAAAGCCGTCAATGGCGAAAACTTCATTGAGACAATATATGATCGAAACGAATCAGCGATTGTTGAATGCTAACACGTCGCAGAGATTAAAAGCGTCAGTTATAATGATCGCAACTGATTATGAAAAATTTCGTTATGCGGCGGCAGGCAATGTCAGACTTAGAATGTACCGTCAAGGGCGTTTCATTCTTCAATCAGATGATATGTCACTTGCTAAGGATTTGATCGACAGCGGCAAATCTGATACACTTCTTGATAAGCACGAAGAACGCCATAATCTCTACGCTTATTTAGGCAAGAAAGATTATTTTCAACCGTTCGTGTCTAAGCGTTATAAATTAATGGACGCTGATATTATTGCTTTATACTCTCAAGGTCTTTGGGAAAACGTTGACGAGCAAGAGATTGATGAAGTTTTCACTGAAGCTAAAGATGAGCCGAGAGAATCTGTTGATCTCTTAGAAGAATTATTATTATCGCGTCAACCTAACGATTTAAAATCTTACACAATCGCCGCGATCTTTGTTAATAAATCATATCGTGATCCTGAGCGTGAAAGAAAACGCTTGAGAATGATCAAAATTGCAATTATAGCATTCATTTTAATTATCCTCGTCGGCTTGATAATCTGGTATCTTAATTATCGCCATCAAAAACAGATCGAGGAACTCAATGACATTATGGACGATGTCAAAAAATATATGCTTGCTGAAAATTATCCACGTGCACAAGAAAGTTGTCAAGACGCTTTAAAACGTGCTGAGAGTTTAGATCGTGAGACTGATGAACAGCATATGCGAAATTATTTATTGATTATCGACAGCATAATTAAAGCTGATGAGTTGTCGGAAAGCAAGCATTATAATACGGCTTATGATGTTTACTTGACGGCGTTGAATTACTCACGAAAAGGCGATAATATGGGCTATGATTATATTCAGCGGCGATTGTCTCGTGTTGAGGAACATATCGGCGTTGAGGATTTTATAGAGCTCGGTGATAAACATTTTGACGCAGGTGAATTAGACGAAGCGGAACAAGAATATCTCAAGGCTAAGGATAAAGCGGCGGCAGTTCGTGATCCTGAACGTAAGGCAGAGGCAATGGCGGCACTTGATAAAATTTATGATAAGCGTGCAAAGATGAGAGAAGATGCCGAAAAGAGGATGAATGAAAATCGGCAGTCGGCTTTAGCGGATGCATTGAGAAAAGGTGATGAATTGTTAGCCGAAGGAAATTTTGACGGCGCAAGAGATGCTTATTTAAGTGCAAGAGCTTTGGCGAATGATTCTGCTGAACGTCAAGAAACAAGTGCTAATCTTGAAAAAGTCATTGAGGCTAAACGAGAGAAACAACAAGCAGATTTGCAAGATGATGAAGAATATCTGCGACAACTTAATAATGCAATTCAATACGCTAACAAAGGTGATGAAGCCTTCACAGCTAAAGATTATGTTAGTGCACAAATGTATTATCAGACGGCAAGAGAGAAATTCACGGCGATTTATAAAATTGATGAGTCTAATTCAATGAAAGATAAATATGATTTAGCAGGCGTGAAGTTATCAGAGATTTTAAATCAGCGTAGAGAAGCGGAAAATACTGAACAGCGTGCAAGAGAACTTTATAACGATAGAAATTTTTCAGCGGCTAAGCAGATGGCGAATCAAGCTAAACAATTATTTAGCAAGATGGATATGAAAGGCAAAGTTGAAGAGATGGAAATTTTAATTGAGCAAATTACAACTGATGCTATTATTGCTGATAATCTTAAGTAGGGCTGAAGGCTGAGGGCTGAAAGGAGCGAATGCAACTGAATAGATATTATCAGCGTGATTTACAACGTATGACAATTTATCAACTTCGTGAGATCGCCCGCCGTGAAAAAATTATTCCGGCGATGGTCAATCAGCTTGATAAAGATTTCTTGATTCAAACTATTTTGCGTTATCGTGGAGCTGAAACCGATCTTTTGATAAATGAATATCGCTCTGAGGATTATGAACGACTTGAGGCGGCAATTCGTCAAATTAAATTTCAATCTTCTGAGATCGATCTTGATGTCAACGCTAGAATTGAAGTCTGGCAAAATTTAGCCGTCGATTTTTTCGACAATATCACCATTCGCAATGTTGAAGAGTTGAAAGGCACGAATGCTTTTATTGTTGACAGTGAAAATAATTTATGTTGCGTGTTTAATGTTGAGGCTAAGACGAATGACAACGATCGGCTTTATCTTAGAAAAAATAGAAATTTTCCTTGCAAAGAATCAGCGATCAAGAAGTATTCATTAATATTGATGAAGCGAAAATATTCCGAGCAATTTTTTAATTATTACAATGGCAAGTCGGCGATAGTGCAAGAAAATATTCCTGCTTACAGTCTGCAACTCTTAGACTTCAAAGTTAATGAGCCTGATATAATTAAAATGCCGGTGGCGATCGACTTCGGAACGACGAATACTACAGCCGGTATACTTGATTTTAAAGACAAAATCAAATCTGCAAAACTTCACAACGAAAGAATCAAGTATGCAGTTTTCTATGATAATTTCGGAAATGATACTAACTTGCTGCCGACGATCATAGGCGTTAAATCGCTTGAGGATTCGACGGCGAAATTTGTTTTCGGTTATGAGGCTTTGCAGTTGATTAAATATGTTGATGAAGGTTATTGCACTTTTTACGATATTAAGCGTTGGATCGCAGATTATGAACGTGAAGAAGAATTGACGGACAATTTCGGTCGAAGAATTTTTGTTAAACGAAAAGAACTGTTGCGAAATTATTTTATTTATGTAATTGAGTCGCTTGAAAATTATATCAAAGGTAAAATTAAACAAATTCATATTTCAAGCCCGGTTAAACAGAAACGCAAATTTCAAAAATTGTTTGAGGAAATTTTGCCGGAATATGTCATTGAGAAAACTGAAACGATCGACGAAAGTGCATCGGTTTTATATAACACGATCAGCGAAATGATCGAAAGCGGAACTATTGAAAATCGCAAAAATTATAAAGCGTTGGTGATTGATTGCGGCGGTGGAACTACTGATATTTCGACTTGCAATTTTAAAATTGACAATCGCCGCGTTGCATATTCGATCGACATTGAAACAGGTTTTGAAAATGGATCGACTGACTTCGGCGGAAATAATTTAACTTATCGAGTTATGCAGATTCTGAAATTAAAATT
>JAFUZV010000123.1 GCA_017476425.1 Selenomonadaceae bacterium | reverse complement strand
TCATTAACGTGAGGCAACATTGAAAGAATTTTGCTGTTTAAAATGTGCATTCTACAAAATTGATCTGTCATAATAGGAAAAATTTCAGACTTTCGATCTCTCAAGAAAAATTTCTGCCGCTTGCAAGGCATTGAACATTTATGATCACCAACGCCGCCTAAAAAACTTCCGATCGTACAATAAGAAGAGATCATTAACTCTGTACGACCGTGAATGATACACTCAACCGGCAGTGAAGATTTTTTTACAAGCGATTTAATTTGTTCTAAAGTCAACTCCGGCGATAATGTTACACCTTCAACGCCGCAATGATTCAAAAAATTAATCGTCTCTGAATTGAAAACGATCAATGAATAATCAGCAAAGATCGGCAAATTGTTTGTTAATCGTCTTGCTAAATTCAACATTGCTAAGTTATGAATATAAACGCCGTCAGCATTATAAATCGATCGCAAAATTTCTTCAATCAGCGGTTGATCGACTTCACGGACAATTCTCGGCGTTGCAATGAAAATTTTTTTATTCGCTGAATGAGCAAGATCGATCGCTTTTTGATAAGTCGACGGTGAAATATTTTCGTGATTGTAATTTTCGCCGCCAAAAAGAATTTCATCAACTTCAGAATAGATCGCCGCTTTTAACCTGTCGATCGAATCAACGTGCACGGAAAGTTTAATGTAGAATGCAGAATTAAGAATGCAGAATTGATTATTAACAGGTTCAGATTTTGAAATTCTATTGAATGATTTTAAACGCAATGAATTTAGAATTTCGACTGCACGCCGCCGCAGATCATTTAATTCACTAATCGGAATCATTAAATTTTCTTCAATATCAGCGGTAAAATTACACAGATTGAAAATCGTATTGCCTAAACGTGAAATTTGTTTCTTGATCAGTTCACTATCTAACGGCTTGCCTTCAGCTTTAGCGATCAAAATTTTACTTTCGACTTCAGCAACATTTTGATCAGTGTCAATAATTTTCATTCGCAGCGGTTCATTTAATTTTGCGACAATTTCAACATCAATATCAATTCTTCTAATCGGTGCGGCACTTGTGAAAAATTTTCTTGCGTGATTCGTTAATTCAGCGTCAAAGATTTTAAAAACTCTATCGTGAATTTTAACGCCGTGAAGATTTTCAGTAGTTTTAATCGTGCAAATATCGCCGTCAATCGTAAAATCTTTAATTGTGATCGTAACTCTGCCGCCGACTTTGATCCAAATTTCAATCTGATCGTTTTTGTTAATTCGGAATTCGGAATTAGGAATGCGGAATTTTAATTGTTCTTTATCAACTTTTAAAACTCTACCAATTAATAAACCTCTATTGTTTGGGCGTTTATCACTGATCATATTTTTGCCCGGAATTTTTTCAAGATATGCTGTTGTGAAGTCTCGATTAAAAATCTGTGCTAAATTCCTTTGCTCCTCAGCCGTTACTTCATAATCAGAAATATTTTTTAAACAACGATCGATCGCCTTTCGATAAGTCTCAACAACTATTGCAACATATTCAGGGCGTTTCATTCGTCCTTCGATCTTCAATGAACTTACACCGACATTAATAAGTTGAGGCAAAATTTCAATCGTGTTTAAATCTTTCGGTGATAATAAATATTTTCCGGCTTGATCACTCAAAAGATCATTTCCATTCACGTCAACTAATTCATAAGGCAAGCGGCAAGGTTGAGCACATTGACCACGATTGCCACTGCGTGCACCGATCATTGACGACATTAAACATTGACCGCTGTAACAAACACATAATGCGCCGTGCATAAAAATTTCAATCTCTGCTGAAGTGTTAGCACAAATATTTTTTATCTCTTCAATCGACAATTCACGAGCTAAAACAATTCGCTTAAATCCAAAATTTTCAAGAGCCTTAACGCCTTCAAGATTATGCACTGTCATTTGTGTTGAGGCGTGCAAAATTAATTCAGGTGCAACTTGTTTAGCGATTGATGCAACGCCTAAATCTTGAATTAAAACTGCGTCAACATTAATTTTGTTGAGGAACTTCAAATAATCTTTCAACTGATCAAATTCTTCATCACAAACGATCGTATTAACTGTAACGTGAATTGCAACGCCTCGTAAATGTGCAAATTCAACGGCTTTCATCAGATCATCATTGCTGAAATTTCCTGCATAAGCTCTTGCGCCGAAATGATCACCGGCTAAATATACTGCATCGGCTCCGGCTTCAACTGCAGCTTTCAACGCTTCAAAATTTCCTGCCGGTGCCAAAAGTTCAATTTTTTTCATTTCATCACCTTTCTGAGGATCATTAATTCTTCATTCTACATTTTAAATTATCACCATTTTCCGCTAGCTCCGCCGCCGCCGCTACTTCCACCGCCATAGCCGCCACTTGAATCATTATCCGAATCACCGTCATCGTCATTTAACAAATTATTTGACGAATAGTCTTCAACATCATTATTAATTGACGTTTTAATAATTTTTATAAAGAAATATAAACAGCCTAAAAAAGGCATTATAAATAATGCTAAAAAACCATAATCTGATAAAGTCCATTCGTCAGATCGTTCACTTGCTTTATTAACTGATTCCGGAACTTCTGATCCGTATTCTTGATAAACTTTTTGCGCTAATTTTCCGTAAGCACTGATGATAGCAACAGAATATTTTTCATCACGAAAATTATTTTTCATTCCGTCAAGAATTTCACCTGCAAAGCCGTCAGTTATTGCGCCCTCAAGTCCATAACCAACTTCAATGCGAAATTCTCGATCATTTTTTGCTATCAACAGCAACACGCCATTATTAAGTGTTTTATCACCTATTCCCCAACTTCTGAAAAGTTTATTTGCATATTCTTCAATATTCAAGCCGTCAAGACTTTCAATCGTTACAATTACAATTTGTGCTTTAAATTTCTTGTCGAGTTCTTCACCGAGTTTAAGAATTTCATTTTTGTCTGATTCGTCGATCATTTTTGCATAATCAGCGACATAAATATTTTTTGTCGGAGCTGTTGGAATTTCAGCCGCAAATAATTTATTACTGATTATGATCATCAAAACGATCGTCATAAATATTTGTTTTAAAAATTTATTATACATTTCACATTACCCATTACACATTAAAATTTTATCTCGACGAAATTATATCACGCAATTAAAATTTTTTACACAAAAAAATCTACGAACTTCAAAATTGAAACTCGTAGAAATTTTTTATTGATCGTCAATTAAAAATTAAACTTCGGCGATCTCTTCCTGCGTCAAAGATTTTAAACCTTTGCTGATCAAAAGTGATTCAGCCTTCTTAACGTCAGTAACTTTAAAAATCATATAAGCACGCTTTTTACCTGCGAAAGCATACATATATTCAATATTAACGTCCGCTTCAGTAAACGATTGAAGAATTTTATCAAGACTTCCGGCTTCGTCTGAAATTGCATAGACAAGAACCGGCGTAAATCTTGCAATAAAATTTTCTTCTTTCAAAATTGTTGTTGCCTCGTAAACATCATTAACGAGCATTCTAACGATACCGAAGTCATTAGTATCAGCAAGCGACAACGCACGAATATTAATTTTGTGATCTGAGAGTACTTTAGTCAAGCTGTTCAAAGTGCCGGGTTTATTTTCAAGAAATACTGAAACTTGTTTAACGCTCATAATTACACCTCCAAGTTAAAGATTAGTTTCTTAATTCATAATTAAAATAATTTCTCATTCCAAATTAAATTTTTCTCTTATCAATAACTCTAACTGCTTTACCTTCACTTCTTGCGATCGTCTTAGGGGCAACAAGTGAAACTTTCGCCTTAATTCCAAGCATTGACTTTAAGCCGTCTTCAAGAATCTTTTTGCGTGATTGAATTTCGCCGACGTTATCAGTGAACATATCAGGAGTCATTTCAACTTTAATGTCAAACGTATCATTATTATTGACACGATCAACAATAATTTGATAATTAGCAGCATAACCATTATTAAGAAGAACTGTTTCAATCTGACTCGGAAAGACATTAACGCCGCGAATGATCAACATATCATCACTGCGACCTTTCGGCTTGCTCATTCTTATGTGAGTCCTGCCGCAAGAACATTTTTCACGAGTAAGAGTACAAATGTCACGAGTACGATAACGGATCAGCGGAAATGCTTTTTTGTCAAGTGAAGTGAAAACTAATTCGCCTTGAGAACCTTCAGGCAAAACTTCACCAGTATCAGGATTAATGATCTCTGCAATAAAATGATCTTCATTGATATGCATTCCGTGTTGTTCGGAGCATTCAAAAGCAACGCCTGGTCCGGAAATTTCAGTTAAACCGTAAATATCATAAGCCTTGATCCCTAAAACTTCTTCAATACCTCTACGCATTTCTTCTGACCAAGCCTCAGCACCGAAAATTCCGGCTTTAAGTGGAATATCTTCCGGCTTGTAGCCCATTTCACGCATTGATTCACCTAAATAAGCCGCATAACTCGGAGTGCAACATAAAATAGTTGCTTGCAAGTCCATTATAAACATAACTTGCCGTTCAGTATTGCCGCTACTCGTCGGAACTGTCAAACAGCCAAGTTTATGAGAACCGCCGTCAAGACCTGCACCGCCGGTGAAAAGTCCATAGCCGTAAGAAACTTGTACAACGTCTTCATTTGTACCGCCGGCAGCGACGATCGCTCTTGCACAACATTCATTCCACATATCAATATCCTCTTGAGTGTAAAATGCAACAACTCTTTTGCCGGTTGTGCCGCTGGTTGAATGAATCCTTACACAATCTTTTAGCGGACAAGCAAGCAATCCATAAGGATAGCATTCTTTTAGATCAGCTTTCGACAGAAATGGTAATTTGTGAAGATCGTCGATCGATTTAATATCGTCCGGCGTAAGATTTTTTTCTTGCATCTTCTGGCGATAATATTCAACATTATCCCAAACGTGTTTAACTTGCTTTACAAGTTTTTCATTTTGAATTGCTTTGATCTTTTCGAGCGGTGCACATTCAATTTCTTCTTGAAAATAACGTTCCATAAATTAGCCTCACTTCTAAATTTAAAATTGTTAAACCGTCGATATTATATTTCATTGTGATTTATGTTTCAAGTTTAATTGCTATGTGCTTTGAAAATTTTTTCAGCAGTCTTGCAAATAGTTTCTCTCAAACTCAACGGCTCAACAATTTCAACATTTTCACCGTACTGCATAGCCCAATATTTCATAGCCTCAGCATTAACTTTGACACTTATCAAAAGTCTTTTCGTATTAGTACTTTCGTCAACGATCTGTTGAAGAATATTAAAATCTTTTCCGAACCAATCAACAAGACTGTCAATCATTAATTCAGAAGTCAAAAATTTTACTCTGATACTTTCACCGCTGAACATATAAATGTGCTCCGCCATATGTTGAGGCAAATTAAAACCGTTAGCAAAAACTTTCGTTTTAGGTTTAACTTTTTCCTTGAGAATTTTAACGTCAGTCATTCGATCAATTCGATAATGTGAAACGTCATTATACTTGTCGTAGTTGCAGATAAGATAATATTTTCCATTCGTCGCAGCGATCTGATATGGACTCACTATATAAGGCTCCGTGCGTCGCGGTTGAAGTTTTAAATTTATATTATAACGATTGTAAACGAAACTAATTTTTCTCTGTCTATTTATCGCTTCATTTACAATATCTAATACAAGCATTACTTGAGTATTATCAGAATGTTGAAGTTCCGGCAAATTTACAACGTGTTTAACTTTTGCATCAAAATATTTATTTCCGAGACGACGCAGTTTATCGATCAATCGTCTGGCTTGAGAACGTGAAATATTTTTTGAGAATAAGACACTATCAATAAGCATTCTTAATTCTGCCTCTTCAAAATCACGTTCGATAAATGCTCCGCCTTTAGTTGTGATCTCATAGTCCATTTCTTTTAACGACATAATATTTTTTTTGACGGAACGTCGATCGCACTTCATACCATATTCACTGTCTAAAAGTTCAATGATTCGATTTTGCGTCAAGCGGTGATTTTCGTCAGAATAATTTTCAAGGATTTTCAATATCATAACATTAAGCATTTTTTTAGTACCGGTGCCGAACATTTTTTTTATCGCCTCACATTGAAAAAATTTTTTTCTAAATAATATCACGAATCAAAGAAAAATTTCTATTAATTTTTGAATTTCAAAGACAAATTAAATTGATCGTTGTTAATATACTTTTGAAAATCTTTGTGATATAATTTTCAACGTGTTGAACAAAAAAATTTTTAGAGGTGAAAGAATTAATGATCGAAAGATATACTTTGCCTGAGATGGGAAAAATTTGGTCGTTGCAAAATGAATGGCAGACAATTTTAAATGTTGAGCTTGCAGCTTGTGATGCAATGGCTGAACTCGGTGAAATTCCTGCTGAGTCCGCTAAAAATATTCGTGCTAAAGCAACTTTCAATATTGATCGAATCAAAGAAATCGAAGCCGTTACTCATCACGACATCATAGCATTCTTGACGAACGTTGCGGAAAATGTTGGAGACGATTCAAAATACATTCATAAAGGTTTAACTTCAAGCGACGTTAAAGATACGGCGATTTGTTTAATGATGAAACAATCAGCGAACATTATCATTGACGACTTGAAAAAATTTTTAGAAGTTTTGAGAAGACGTGCTGTTGAGTTTAAGCATACTGCTTGCATTGGTCGCACTCACGGCATTCACGCTGAACCTATGACTTTTGGACTAAAACTTTTACTCTGGTCAGATGAGATCGAAAGAGATATTGAAAGAGTTGAACACGCAAAAAAGATCGTCAGCGTTGGAAAATTAAGCGGCGCAGTTGGAACTTATTCAAATATTGATCCGAAAATTGAGGAGCTTGTCTGCAAAAAATTAGATCTCACGCCTGCGAGATTAGCAACTCAAGTTATTCAACGCGATCGCCACGCTGAATATATGACGACTTTAGCGATCGTTGCATCGACACTTGAGAAGATCGCAACGGAGATCAGAAATTTACAGCGGACTGATATTCGTGAGGCTGAAGAATATTTTTCACCGGGACAAAAAGGATCGTCAGCAATGCCTCACAAAAGAAACCCGATCAACTGTGAACGTGTTGCAGGTATGGCAAGACTTGTTAGAGGTAATGCGATCGCTGCAATGGAAGATATTACTTTGTGGCATGAGCGTGATATTTCTCATTCGTCAGTTGAACGTGTAATTTTGCCGGACTCAACAATTAACGTCGACTATTGCACAAGAAAAATCACAAATATTGTTGATAAACTGCTTGTCTATCCGGAAGCAATGTTGCACAATATGAATCGCACCGGCGGCTTGATTTATAGTCAGCGTCTTATGCTTGAGATCGTCGGTAAAGGTGTTTTGCGTGAAGATGCTTATAAATGGGTTCAAAGAAATGCTATGAAACGTTGGATGGAAGGACAAGATTTTAAATCGAATGTTGAAAATGATCCTGACATTACAAAATATTTATCGAAAGCTGAAATTGATGACTGCTTTGACTATAAATTTTTCCTGCGTAATGTTGATATGATCTTTGATCGTTTTGGACTCTGAAATAATTTCTCTAATCAATTCCAAAAAAACTGTTGACAAATTTAAAAATATATGTTATCCTTGTAAAGGTTTTGAGAGAAACCATAACTCATAACTAAAAATTTTGGAGTGGTACTCAAGAGGCTGAAGAGGACGGTTTGCTAAATCGTTAGGCTCGCAAGGGCGCGGAGGTTCAAATCCTCTCCACTCCGCCATTAATAAGAAATTAACAAGCTCTCGGAGAATATCCGGGAGCTTTTCGATTGTGTGAAGTACTCACGACCTAAAGAGGTCGGAGCTTCCTGCTTCAATGATTGTTGCGCTTTAGTGCGTCTTACATAATCTCCACAGGCGTCAATTCCCACCCTACCAGCGGTACTATAGTTGCCGTGCCGAACCAGCGACACTTTTTGCAACATCATTAGTTTATCAGTATGGATACGATTTGTCAAGCGCGATTCATCACACCACTTATAGAAGTGGGTGATTTCTCGCGAAATTTAGTTAAAATTAATTAAAAGCTCCTCAAGTAGATTTAAATATTCTACATTAAGGGGCTTTTTTCTGTTTAAATATTGATCGATTTTTTTATCAAAATGTTCCCTGTTAAGTGGTCATTGTTCCAAATAACAAGTGCTATAAATCCTTTAGTTTTCTAGTCAAGCAAAATTTTAACATTATAGAATTTTGCATAATTACCGACAAATCATTTAGGAATTAACATTTTGAGTTTTGTGCTGAATGCTTTCGTTAAAGATTTTTTTTAATAGTTGGTGTAATTTTTGAAAATTGCTATAAAATCCACGACAAAAGATCAGTTATTAGATTATTTGAAAGAAAAAATTTAATCAAATATAAAAACCTTCTGATGTAGTTTAAAATCTTCTACACCAGAAGGCTATTTTTTTTCTAAATTATTTTATGAATTAATTATTAAATTAATTTGTGAAACCGATAATTTTATTTCGACTTCTCTTGTAAATTTCACTAAGTCCGTCTTTGAAGTCCTCAACGGAAAGACTCATTAATGTTTCTTTGTCGATCTCTTTTCCAACGCTGTTGTCATAAATTCTTTGTGCTTGTTTCATTTCGGCTTGTTCAAGAAGATTTCTAACGAAACGACCATTGCCGAAATTATCTTGCTTGATCGCTTTGTTGAAAATACTCTTGCACTCATCTAAAACGTCGTCCTTCAAAACATAACCTTTATTCTCCGCCATAAGTTTTAAAATGTCGATGAGTTCATTAGTGTTATAATCCGGAAAGTTAAGGTGAAAAGCAATTCGACTCAAAAGACCTTCATTGCGATCGAGGAAAGATTTCATTTTATCATTGTAACCGGCGAAAATTACTATCACGTCATCACGGTGATTTTCCATCTCTTGTACAATCGTGCTGATCGCTTCATCACCATAACTGCCTGCCCAATGTTCCACAAGTGAATAAGCCTCATCAATGAAAAGTACGCCGCCTTTAGCTTGACGAAATTTTTTCTGCACAATGTTAGCAGTCCAGCCAACATATTTACCAACAAGATCAGCACGTCCACATTCAATAAATCGTCCGGTTGTAAGAATACCTTCTTTGCTTAAAATATCTGCGAAAAGTCTTGCAACCGTTGTCTTTGCACTGCCCGGGTTACCTGTGAAACACATATGACGAGAAGGTTTGCAACGTGTCAAGCCTAATTCAGCACGACGCTTTTGAATTTTAAACGATGCCATAATTTGTTTAAGTGTCTTCTTCTGTTCAGTCAAGCCGATCATCTTTTGCAAAACGTGATAGGCATCATCTTTGTTAGCTTCTTCTTCAGAGAGTGTGAAATAGTCAACTTTTTTATAAGCAGGATAAATTTTATTTTTAAGTCCGTCGCTATAAAGTTTATCTGAAATTTGATGAATGTCTGATGCTCTGAATGACATTTTATCGCCGAGTGCTCTTTCAAGATCGTCATCAGAGTAATAACTCATATCAGAAGAATCTTTGATAAACTTCAAATAATCAAGTGCTTGCTCACGGTTGCCTGCGCCTTCTTGCAATTCGATCAAATTTATATCATCTTGAATGCTGCTGATCAATTTCGGCGCAAAACCAGGTTGATCAACCATCTCAACGAAAATGCAAAGCGTGTTTCTCTGATACTTTTTGACGACTTCACTAATGAAGTCAACAACTTCTTCATAACTTGTTGCGTAATTCGTATCGTTATCCTGTGCACCTTGCAATTCGATAACAACAGTACTACCGGCGGCTCGCTTGAAAAGATTTTCAAAATCGCTTTCAGCATAACAACGTTCGGTTATATTGTGAATGCGTGTTATCCTGTGACTGACAAGACGTTTATTTGTATAAAGTGCCGCACTCAACAATTCAACGATTTTCATTGCGGCGAAGTAACTGCCGGCTAAAATTTTATAGTGAACCGGGTGACCGTAAAACTTTTTGCGATTGTTGTCTTTTGAATATATTCTTGTAAACTCGTCGATCAAAGTTTGATCAGCCATAATTTTATGCGCTTGTTGAAGTGCCTGCTGATGATTAATTCTTTTCAGCGGACAAATTTCTTCTGCAACGTCGAAATCTCTATTACCGTCAAAATTTATTCTCAAATCGTCAGAAATTCTATATTCATCAACAAAATTAATTCTATCTCCACGATTAAGCAATTTTCTAAACGTATCAACAGTAATTTCTCTAAGATCACTGACTTCAACTTCTTTGACACCGTAAGGCGTTTCAAGTTTCTTGATCAAGAAATTTTGTAATTTTTCAGTTGAAGGCTTTTGAAGTTGATCGACAGCAGCTAAAATACTCAATTTGCCACTATTTTCTTGATAGATGAATGCTTGAATATTATCATCTATCTGATCTGAAGTCAAAATATCATTGAGTTCACGAATGTAACTGACAAATTGTCCTTTACTCTTCATCTTTTGCTGGTTTATTAAGTTCGTTTTGCTTGATTGAAAAGCCACATTAAAATCGAAAAACAACATAAGGCATTCCTCCTCAGTGCAATAAACAAAATTTTTTTCAGCATAGATTAATTAAGAAAAATAATAACGCGAATAGCCGCGTCGATGTGTGATGTTGTTAAAATATACATTAAGATTTATTTTCTGTCAACATTTAATCTTGAAAAAAATTATATCAAATAAAATGATCATTTTTAATTACATTTTGATTAAAAATCTTAAAAATTTTTTTGAGACTCACAAAATTTTTTTTAAAATGATCACAAAGACAATTAAGAATCGATCGACGCAGGAAATTTTTTTTTTGCAAAGAATTAAAAAACGATTCAATCAAAATTAAATTGGAGATGAAGATATGGAATTTCATTCAACGACGATAGTTGCAGTTAAAAAAGATGGCAAGACTGCAATAGCCGGTGATGGACAAGTCACTTTTGGAAATAGTACGATTATGAAATCAACCGCTAAAAAAGTTCGTCGACTCTATCACGATAAAGTTATTGCCGGTTTTGCCGGATCAGTTGCGGATGCTTTCACACTCTTTGAAAAATTTGAGGCAAAATTAGAAACTCATCACGGACATTTACAACGTGCCGCCGTTGAACTTGCAAAAGATTGGCGCACTGATAAAATTCTTCGTAAGTTAGAGGCACTTTTGCTTGTTGCTGATAAAGATACAATTTTAATGCTTAGTGGCGGCGGTGAAGTTATTGAGCCTGATGGTGACGTTGCGGCGATCGGTTCCGGTGGATTTTATGCACTTGCGGCGAGTCGTGCACTTGTTAAACACGCTAAAGAAATGACTGCGCCGGAAATTGCTAAAGAGGCTTTATCAATCGCTGCTGATATTTGTGTTTTCACGAATCAAAATATTATCGTCGAAGAGATTTAATAATTCGGAATTCGGAATTAGGAATTCGGAATTATTAAACCATTCCAGAATCAAAGGAGTTTAAACTATGGAACTTAGTAAAATTGATAATTTTGGAGTAAATGAACAGACACCGCGAGAAATAGTTGCTGAACTTGATAAGCATATTGTTGGACAAAATGACGCTAAGCGATCAGTTGCGATTGCTCTTCGTAATCGTTGGCGCAGTCGTCAACTTTCTGAAGATATGCAAGACGATGTTATACCGAAAAATATTTTAATGATCGGATCAACCGGCGTTGGCAAAACTGAAATTGCTCGTCGACTTGCTAAACTCGTCAAAGCACCATTCATTAAAGTTGAGGCTACGAAATTCACCGAAGTCGGTTATGTTGGTCGTGATGTCGAATCGATCATTAGAGACCTTGCACAGACTTCAGTCAGAATGGTTAGAGCACAAAGAACTGAAGAAGTCAAAGAGAAAGCGGCGAAAATGGCTAATGAAAGACTTCTTGATATTTTAGTGCCGGAGCCTAAACGTGCACAAAGTCCGCTCGGAAAACTTTTCGGAAATGCTGAGGCTGATCAACAAGAAGAAAATAAATCTGAAGATACTCAAAAGCCCGGACGTGAATTTGTTAGAAAACGTCTTGAAGCAGGAAAACTTGAAAACGAAATAATTGAACTTGAAGTTGCTGATTCTGCTAAACCTATGGTAGGAATGTTTAGCGGATCAAGTCTTGAAGGTATGGGCGATAATTTGCAGGATATGATCGGATCGTTGATCCCAAAACGTTTTAAAAAGCGTAAAGTTACAGTTGAGGCGGCAAGAAAAATTTTGGAGCAAGAAGAAGCAGAGAAATTGATCGATATGGAAGAAGTTGGTGAAACTGCCGTTAAACTTGCGGAACATAGCGGAATAGTTTTTCTTGATGAGATCGATAAAGTTGCCGTCAAAGGTTCTTCGTCCGGTCCGGATATTAGTCGTGAAGGTGTTCAACGTGATATTTTGCCGATCGTCGAAGGATCAACCGTTATGACGAAGTACGGACCGGTTAAGACTGATCATATTTTATTCATTGCTGCCGGTGCTTTTCATATGTCCAAACCTTCTGATCTCATTCCGGAACTTCAAGGACGTTTTCCGATTCGTGTTGAATTGAAATCTTTGCAGAAAGAAGACTTTGAAAAAATTCTTACTGAGCCGCAGAATGCACTTATCAAACAATATAAAGCGTTGCTTGCAACTGAAGGTTTAACGCTTGAATTTAAAGATGAGGCAATAAGTCACCTTGCTGAAATGGCTTTCAATGTCAATGAACAAACTGAAGATATTGGAGCTCGTCGACTTCATACTCTGCTTGAAAAACTTCTTGAAGAAATTTCTTTTGATGCGCCTGAGATGGCGAAAGATGGAAAAACTGAAGTTATCATTGATGCTGATTATGTTGACAAACGACTCAAGGATATTTCAAAGAATACTGATCTTTCTCACTTCATTCTTTAAAAAATATTTTTCAAACAAAATAAAAATTTTCCGGGCAATTTCGATTGTGCTCGGAAATTTTTTTGTTTCAAAGAGTTTAAATAAATTTAATAAAAAAATTCTGAAAATATCTATTCTTATCATAAAAATGTGATACAATATCATTAACAGTTTAAATTGCAACAAAATATAGTAGAGGAGACTGCATATGACGACATTATTGGAAAAGACGCGGCAAATTAATAAATTACTTCAACGCTCGGAAGTTGTTGAGTACGACGGAATTTCAAAAATTCTTAGCAACGTGCTTGACGCAAATGTTTATATCACCGGTCGAAAAGGTGAAATTTTGGGTTATGCTTTCGTTGACGATTTTGAATGTGATCTTATGGTCGACAAGGTTATTCACAGAGGAAAATTTCCTAAACAATATGTCAACTGGCTTAATCGAATTGATGGGACGAGTGCAAATCGCAGAAGTAAAACCGGAATGTGTGTTTATGAAGAAGGCAAAAAATGTCTTTTCGACGGAAAGAATACAACGATCGTTCCGATCTACGGCGTTGGTGAAAGAATTGGCACATTAGTAATTGCTCGCTATCACGATGATTTTACTGATGATGATCTTTTGCTTGCTGAATACGGTGCAACGGTTGTCGGTATGGAAATGTTGAGAGATCGCACTGAAAAATTGGAGATCGAGGCAAGGAAGAAAGCAACTGTTCAGATCGCACTTGCAACGCTTTCATATTCCGAAGCTGAAGCCGCAATTAATATTCTCGGTGAACTTAACGGCAATGAAGGTTTATTAGTTGCCTCAAAGATCGCTGATCGAGTTGGAATTACACGATCAGTTATCGTCAATGCTCTTAGAAAATTTGAATCTGCCGGAGTAATTGAATCAAAATCGCTTGGTATGAAAGGCACTTACATAAAAATTTTGAATGAATATCTTCTTGATGAAATTCAAAAACTTCGTCGCTAGTCTAAAAATTTTGCATAGAAAAACCTTCTGAAGTGTAAATGATCTGCAACAGAAGGTTTTTTGCTGTTTAAATTTATGATCGACAGAAATTTTTTATTAAACGTCTTTGATAATGATTTTCTCAAGCATTCTTTTTACGTCGTCCATATTAACACGTGTATTATAGCAAGGACCATTCGGACGAATATTTAATACACCAACGGCAGGCAATGGATAAACGTCTTGAATGCCGCTCATTAAATCACGTTCACAAGCGATCGCAAGCACGGCTTTAGGTTTGGTTTTCTGGACGAATTGTCTTGCAAGAGTGCCGCCGGTTGCAACAAGAAAATTAAAGCCGAGTTCATCAGATAATTTCATCAAGTCACCGATATTACAGCCGCCGCAGCGTTTACAATTATTCGGATCACGAGTGATTTTGTGAGGACAAGATGCAAGCTGAAGACAATGAGGAACTAAGACAAGTAAACGATTAGCCGGAACTTTGATTCCGCATTTCAAAAAAATTAAATTACTTACGGCGATAAATGATCCTTCAAGTTGACGGCGACTAATTCCAAAAATTTTTCCGATTCTAACGACGATCGGAAAGAGTAAACGGATCAATTCATAGCTGTACTTTCTAAACATAGGTAAATATGGATAGCCACGCATTGCAAGAACCATATTGCAGACAGTTCCGAATGAAAAAGTTGAAACGAAGATCATTAATGCACCGATCAAAGCCGGCAAATGTTCATAAATTCCGGAAAGTCCGGGATAAGTAATTTTCCAAAGTCCGTAGAGTATCAACGCAACGATAAATTCAGAGATCAGCATAAGTCCTAAAAATAATCTTTTTTTCGGACGTGCAATTATTAATGTATTCAACATAAACTTCACCACCGATTAAAGAACAATTTTAAAATCTTTATGACCTCGTAAAAAATCCGCAGTCGATAATTTTTTTGAGTTAGGTGCTTGAATTTCTAAAATTTCAATAACGCCATCACCGGTATTAACAAATAATTTATCATTAAAATTTAATTCTGCATTCTGCATTCCGCATTCCGAATTAATCCTGCTTTTCCAGATTTTAAATTTTTGTCCATCAATGATCGTGTAAGCACCGCCATAAAGTCCACGAACTAAATTATGAATTTCTCTTGCTGATTTATTCCAATCGATCAAGCCGGTTTCTTTCGTAAGCATAGGCGCATAACTTGAAAGCGAATCATCTTGCACTTGACGAGTTAATGAACCGTCGACAATTCGATCTATCGTCTCAATCAAAGCATCAGCACCGGCAATTTGTAATTTCTCTCTTAATTCAGGCAAGATCATATTTTCGCTGATCTCAACTTCACGCCTAACAAGCATATCACCTGTGTCAAGTCCGGCATTCATCATCATAGTTGTTACACCGGTTTTAGTTTCACCGTTGATTATCGACCATTCGATCGGAGCGGCTCCACGATATTTTGGCAAAAGTGAAGCGTGAACATTAATGCAACCGAATTTCGGCAGATCTAAAATTTTTTGTGAAAGTATCTGACCGAAAGCAACAACAATGATCAGATCCGGCTTAAGATCAGCAAGTTGATTTGTAAATTCTTCAGTTTTGATTTTTTCCGGCTGTAAGACTTCAATTTTATTTTCGATCGCCCAAGTTTTCACCGGTGAAGGCAAAACTTTTTTACCACGTCCACGAGGTCGATCCGGTTGAGTTATTACAGCTAAAATTTCTGTTCGATCTTTCAACGCCTCTAAACTCGTTACAGAAAATTCAGGCGTTCCCATAAAAATTATTTTTAATTTGTTCGTCATTTTCTAAAACCTTCAGTTAAATTTTGTGCGACTTCAATAAATAAACGTCCATCAAGGTGATCTAATTCGTGTTGCAGGCAACGTGCAAGAAGTCCATCAGCTTCAATAAATTTTCTCTTGCCAAAACGATTAGTATATTCAACACGAACTTTTTCGGCACGTTCAACATCACCATAAACGCCCGGAAATGACAGGCAGCCTTCAGAGTCGATCACTTTGCCTTCACTCTCAACGATAACAGGATTTATTAAATCGTAACGCTTTTCACCAACGTCAATGATCACTGCACGAATAGCAACGCCAACTTGTGGCGCAGCAATTCCAACTCCTTCATTAACATACATTGTCTCAGCCATATCGTCCAGCAAAATTTTTATTTTCTTCGTGATCTTCTCAACAGGTTTACAAACTTCTTTTAAAACAGGATCACCCATTTTTCTAATTTCAAGTATTGACAAATTTATCACTTCCTTCACGAATCATTTTAATGATAACTGATAAACAAGTCAAATAAATTAAATAATTTTTTTGATCGACGAAAAATTTTTCTCACTCAAAATATTTATTGAAAAAATTTACAAATTCAGTTAAAATTAATCAAGATTAATAAAAAATTTTTTTGGAGGGCAAAATGATTCACGTTGTTATAGATTTGGAGATGAATCCGATCAAACGCTCGGAAAAAGAAATTCGTAAACGTTTGAACGATGAAGTCATAGAGATCGGCGCAGTTAAACTTGACGATAAATATCAAAAGATCGATGAGTTTCAATGCTACGTTAAGCCGCAATTTACCGAAATCAGCAAACATATCACTAAACTCACAAGCATAACTAATGAAATGGTTGCTGATAAAGAAAATTTTGTTGAGGCTTTTAATAAGTTTATGAAATGGATTGATACTGATGAAGTTATGTTATATTCGTGGAGTACTTCCGATCTCAATCAATTCAAAAGTGAATGTAATTTTAAGCTGCCTGATTTCAATACAAATTGGCTTGAAAGTCATTGGATCGATCTTCAGAAAGAATTTGACGATCGAATCGGCTTGCATAATTCTTTAGCACTTAAGCACGCAGTTGGAGCAATGAATAGAAATTTTCAAGGTACGGCTCATACTGCATTAGCTGACGCAGATAACACCGCTGCAATTTTAACGCTTATGCAGGACAATGAAGCCTTTATGAAGACAATGAAACCGGTGATCGATCTTCTCAAGCCGAAAGAATTATCAGAATCGATCGGCGATCTTTACCCGGAACTTTTGAATTATAAATTTTAGCGGTGATCTTTATGGAACTAAACGATCTACAAAAGTTAGTTGTAAACACTTTAGATCAAAATATCTGGTTAGTTGCCTCAGCAGGTACAGGCAAGACAAGCACTCTTGCTTATCGTGTTGCAAATATTATTGATAAACAATCTGCCGAGCCGAAAGAAATTTTATGCTTGACGTTCACTAATAGAGCTTGCCTTGAGATTAAAAGCAAAGTTGAGGAGATTGTCGGAGCGTCTGCACGTGATATTGTCGTTAAAACTTTTCACAGTTTCTGTTCTGATATTGTACGCTTGACGGCTAAGAAAAATTCAGATATTTTCAATGATTTTGTTGTATTTGACGAGGAAGACTGCAAAACTCTGATTGCTAAAACTTTTAATAATTATGAGGTTGCAGGTATAATTCAAAACTTCATAGAGAAAATTAAAATCACTATAGGTCTTGAAAATTTTTATTCCGAAAATAAGATTGATGATTATCAACGTGCTTTAAATCATATTTTTGAAAATGATCAACGATTTATACAAAATCTTTTCAGAGATCATACGAACTTAAACAAAAGATTACAAGTTGACGGTGCAAAATTAATGTCAGCTTACGATCAAAGACTGAATGAGGCTCACGGCTTAGATTTTGAGGACTTGATCATTTATGCTAATAAGGCACTCCAAGACGAAGAGATCAGATCGTTTTGGACGAATAAATTTAAATTTATCAATATCGACGAAGTGCAGGATACCAGCAAACTTGAATATAAAATCATTTCAAAAATTTTCGGTGACAGCAATTTACTTTTATGCGGCGATCCATTTCAAACAATTTATGAATGGCGTGGCTCTGATCCAAAATTAGTTGAGGAACAATTTAAACTTAACTATCAACCGAAAATCATTGTGCTTGATACAAATTATCGTGCGACAAAGACGCTGTTGAAAGCGTCTTATTCTTATTTAAAGCAGCGATTTAATGAACAAGTTACAGAAATTTATCCTGATAATATTAAAATTGCAAGTGCTGAAGACGGTGAAAAAATTAATTTACACGAAGCAAATTATCTTGAGGACGAGGCAGAATGGATTTATCAACAGATAAAATCATTAAATGTTGACGATATAACTAAAATTTGTGTGCTGACTCGTGATAACAGATATAATGAACGGCTTGCAGAGGCTTTTGAAAAGATCAATCAATCGACAAGTGAAAAAATTCCGTTTATGCTGATAGGTGAATTTTATTTCTTCCGTCGACAAGAGATCAAAGACGTTTTAGCATTTATGAAATTCGCAGTCAACAAACACGATACAATGAGTTTAGAAAGAGTGCTTGAAAGATTTATCAAAGGTATCGGCGAAACAACGATCGAAGAAATCACGTCAAAAGAATTTCGTAAAAGCGGCGCAAGATTGACTGATTTTGTTGATCCTTCAACTCACAATTTCGGTGATCCTTATGAAGAACTTCTGCAAGCGTTGGAGACTGATAATGTTGTAATTTTTGATGTTGAGTCTACCGGGCTTGATACTACGACTGATGAAATTATTCAGATCGCCGCGATTAGAATTAATGCTGACGGCACTATCAAAGATAAATTTGAAAAATTTCTCAAGCCTTCAAAAAGCGTTGGTCGATCGGTTAATGTTCATCATTTTACTGATAAATTTTTAGAGTTAAACGGACAAGAGCCGCAAAAAGTTTTTGAGGAGTTTAGAAAATTCGCTGAAAATGCTGTGCTAGTTGGTCACAATGTCAATTACGATCTTAGCATTTTAACAAGTCAAATGAATCGTCTTAAAATGTCACCGCTGATCTTCAAAAATTATTATGATACGCTGGACATTTTCCGGCGATTTTATCCTAATCTTGATAATTATAAACTTGAATTTTTAGGTGAAGTGTTTGAAGTCAAGCATAAATCAACACATAATGCTTTTGATGATATTTGTGCAACGGCGGAAATTTTAATTTATGCTGTTAAAAATAATATTTTGCCGATGCTTGAGACGAGACGAAAATTTATCAAAAAGCATCTCAATAAATTTATCGACGCAATGAATTTAATGACTTCAATTCGTGATAAAGTTAATTTTCTTCGTCCGTATGAATTAATGTCGGAAATAATAGACATTTTCGGTATCAAAAACTATTATCAAAATGAACAAGATAAAATTAAATATCTCAACGATTTAAACGATTTAGTCAAGGATTTAGACGATCCGAAAATTTCACCATTCGATGCAACACAAAGAATTTTGCAATATACAACGCTATCAAACACTGAATTATTTTTGAAGAATGATAAAAAAATTCCGGTTATAACAGTTCATCAAGCTAAAGGTATGGAATTTGATTTTGTATTTGTTGCCGGACTTATGGAAAATAATTTTCCGAGTTATCGATCGTTGCTTGAAAAAAGAATTGAAGAGGAAGAAAGATTATTTTATGTGGCGATTACTCGTGCGAAGAAAAAATTATTTTTGAGTTATACAAAATTTGATATAAGCAAAGAAGGCAATTTCTATCAAAAAATTATGAGTCGCTTTGTAAATGACATTTCAGAATTCATTCGATCAACCGGTTTAAAAATTTTCAATTTCAGATGAGAAAAAAATACTTATCTGAAATTTTTTTGTGCAACTTGTTAGCTTGATAAGAATTTTGATAAATGTTATACTCTTATGGTAAGTGTAAGATTAAAATAAGATCGGATAAAAAATTTTTTTGGAGGTGGCGAGATGGTTAATCAAATGCGCAGAGATTCTTTTGTTCGTGCTGCTAAAGTTAAATTGATAATTATGGACGTTGATGGAACATTGACAGACGGCGGAATTTATATCGGTGAAAGCGGTGAACTTTTCAAGCCGTTTAATTGTCGTGATGGTCTTGGAATAAATTTAGCTCGAAAAGCTGGAATTGAAACGGCGATCTTAACCGGTAGAGAGTCGAAACAAGTTTTAATCAGAGCACAAGAATTGAAAATTAATCCTGAATTGATTTTTCAAGGACACGAAGACAAGCGAGCGGCTTATATTGAGATCAAAAATAAATTTCGGCTTAAAGATGAAGAGATCGCTTATATAGGTGATGATATTATTGATCTGCCGATAATGGTGCAAGTTGGTTTCACCGGTACAGTTGCAAATGCCGTTACTGAAGTTAAAAATCGTGTTTGTGTCGTTTCTGATTTCAAAGGCGGTCAAGGTGCAGTTCGTGAAATAATTGAATTTATTCTTAAGGCTAAAGGCGTTTGGAATGATATAATTAATGAATATTGTGATCCTAATTTCAAAGTTCCTAAACAACCGTTTTATCTTGCGGCGAATAAATCAAATTTAGAATCAAAACCTCAACAACAATCTATTAAACCACTGACAAATTCAACGATCAGAACTCAACAGCCGATTCAATCGACAACGCCAAAAGTTGCAACTACACCAACAACGGTATCAACGCGATCAACAATTCAATCAACTGCAACTGCAACGAAAATTAATCAGCCGGAGAAAGATGAAAATCTTGAAAAACTTGAGAGAATCGGCAAACGACTAAATACAAAATTTTAATTTAATTGTGAGGAAGTGTATTAGCAATGCTTTATAAGACGCTGATGTTTTTTAGTCGGCTCGTTAGATTTTTGCCTTATGACGTGCTGTTGTTCATCGGCGAAATTTTAGGCAATATTTATTATCTTGTCGTCAAGAAACAGAGAAAAAGAGCGATAGCACAAATGATGCCGGCGTTGAAAATTTCAGAGTCAGAAGCAAAAAAAATAGTCCGTGCCTCATTCGTGAATTTAGCAAGAAATATGTTAGATATTTTATATATGCCGAACTTAACGCCGGAAAATGTTGATCAATATGTAGAATTTGAACATCAAGAGAGAATAGATGCGGCTTTCGCTGAAGGTCACGGAGTCGTTGTTGTTACAGGACACGTTGGAACTTGGGAATGGATGAGCGGATCAGTTGCTTTAAAAGGTTATCCTGTAACGGCTATTGCAAAATTACAACCTAATGCTGAATATTCCAGAGCACTTGACGATCTTCGGGCAACAGTTAATGTTGAAATTTTCACTCGTGGAACAAGTGAATTGTTATCAGCCGGACGTGCTCTCAAACAAGGTAAAATTTTAGGATTTCTTGCTGATCAAGATGGCGGTCCCGGCGGTGCATTCATTCCATTTCTCGGAAAAATTGCCTCAACACCTATGGGCGCAGCAGTTTTTTCCAGAAAATTCGGCTCACCGGTTTTACCTATGTTTATAATTCGTCAGCCTAATGGTCGACACAAAGTTATAATTTATGAAGTTATGCACTATGAAGACAGCGGCGATACAGATCGTGATCTTCTCAACTTTACGATCAAGATGAATAAAATTATTGAAAATGTTATCCTTGAATATCCAACGCAATGGATTTGGTTACAAAAGCGTTGGAATACTCCGCCGGAAATGCAGAAGAAAAATAAACATCATACCGTCAAAGGTAACAAAGAGAATTAAATTTTTCAATGGAAATGATTTTAAAAAATTTCTAAAAAAAATTTAGCGTCGAAAAAATTTTTCGGCGTTTTTATTTTGCTTGAATGAAATGAAAATTTTTGCTATGATAAAAAAGTTTTTAAGGTAGAAAAAAATTTTTTATCAAGGTTGAGGTGAAAAATATTTTATGATTCAAAAAACATTCAGGATTAAATCAAAAGCTGACTTTGTTACTTGGCTTGCTGATCTTAAACTCAGCGATGAATATAATAATGCTCAGACCGTTCTTATCAAAGGCTTGACTTCACAATTTCTTGATTATGACGTTGAAGACGCTCATCAAAAAATTCTTGAAGTTTTGCCGAAAGCTAAAGTTATCGGTATGTCTTTAACGACTTTCGGACGTAAAAATTTTGAAACGGTTGCTAATTCCACAAGATATTTTCTTCGTTATATCATTGTCACTTGTTGTTTCTTCGATAAAACTGACGTAACGATTCTTGAATGCGGCGGCAATATGCTTGATAATGGTGAAGTTTTGCCATATCTTCGGAATAAGCTGAAGAAGATCGAAAATCTCAAAGCCGTTGAAGTACTAAGTGCCGGTAAAGCTCGTTACATTCCTTCGCTGATTGAAGATTTAAGCGTTGGTTATGAAGAAGTTCCATTTTTTGGTGCTGAAGCCGGTTTTGTTGAAATTAGTCCGGGAATTGATAACACTTGCGATTTTCAAAAGAACTTTGCTTCAGCTGATTCAGTTCAATATATTCTTGCTGATCATTATTACAATGATGGTATCGTTTTGATCGCTTACAGCGGCGTTGATCTTTACGTTCAATGCAATTATCACTTAGGCTGGAAACCACTCGGCAAAGAAATGACAGTTACAAAGACTATCGGCAATACTTGTGTTGCAACGATTGATAATATTCCTGCTGCTCACATTTATAAAAAATATCTTAATGTTGAGCCGGACAAATATTTTTTGATGAATATTTGCGAATTTCCTATGATAATTGAACGCAACGGCTTGATTATTGCACGTATTCCGCCATTGTATGATGATAAAGGTTGGCTTTATTTCGGTGCTGATGTCCACGAAGGTGAAAAAGTCCGTTTAAGTTATGGTAATCCGCAAGATGTACTCAATGAAACTTTTCAACTCAGTGAAAGAATGAGAAAATTTGGTCCGGAATCGATCTTTCTCTACGTCTGCGGATCAAGAAATATTTTTTTGAATGAAAATGCACATTTTGAAATTGACGACTTCAAACGCTTTCATTCTAATACAGTTGCTTGTCACGGCAACGCTGAAATTTATCGTTATCATAATCAAGGCGGAATGCTTAACGGTGGATTTATTGCCGTCGGTATGCGTGAAATTGATAAGCCATTGAATTTAACTTGCAATAATGATATTTGTTATAAAACTTCTTTACAAGATCACGTTGTTCCGCTTGTCGATCGTCTTGCGGCTTTCCTTAAAGCTACTACTGATGAACTCAAAGAATCAAATTATAAATTCCAAAAGGCAGCTCAGGACGCTGAAACCGCTAATAAGGCTAAATCACAATTTTTAAGTAATATGAGTCACGAGATACGAACGCCGATCAATGCTGTCTTAGGTATGAATGAAATGATCCTTCGTGAAAGCAAAGATCAAACGATTTTAGAGTATGCAGAAAATATTCATAATGCCGGTAACAGTTTGCTTGGTCTTGTCAATGATATTTTAGACTTCAGCAAGATCGAAGCAGGCAAAATGGAAATTATTCCCGTCGAATATGCGTTGAGTTCGTTGCTTAATGATCTTGTGAATATGATTCAAAAACGAGCTAAGGATAAAAATTTATTATTCAAAGTTGATGCTGATCCTCAACTGCCGACAATTCTTTTCGGTGATGAAATTAGAATTAAGCAGATCGTTACAAATATTCTAACTAACGCTGTTAAATACACTGAACAAGGTGGCGTAACTTTAATTGTTGGCTATGAAGACATTAGCGACGATCAAATTATTCTTAAGTTCTGCGTTAAGGACACCGGCATTGGAATTAAAAAAGAAGACATTGAAAAATTATTCAATGCCTTTGAAAGAATTGAAGAGAAAAGAAATCGAAATGTTGAAGGCACCGGCTTAGGTATGAATATTACTCAACGTCTGCTGGCTATGATGGATTCTAAATTAGAAGTCGATAGCGTTTATGGTGAAGGATCAATTTTTAGTTTCAGACTTCAACAGAAAGTGCTTAACCGTCAACCGATCGGCGATTTTGAAGAGACTTACAGAAATAGTCTTGCACAGCACGAAGAATATCACGAAAAATTCACCGCACCTAAAGCGAAAATTTTAGTCGTTGATGATACTGTAATGAATTTGACTGTCGTTAAAGGTCTTCTTAAGCAAACGAAGATTCAAATTTTCACCGCTGAAAGTGGTTATGAATGTCTTCACCTTGTAACTAAGAATAAATATGATCTGATCTTTCTTGATCACAGAATGCCGGGTATCGACGGAATAGAGACACTTCATAGAATGCATAAATTACATCATAACCTCAACAAGGAAACGCCGATCATTTCTCTTACTGCAAATGCTGTTAGTGGTGCTCGTGCTGAATATATCAAAGCCGGTTTTCAAGATTATTTGACTAAGCCGATCAATTCATCTGCACTTGAAACCATGCTGATTAAATATTTGCCGAGTGATAAAGTTGAAATCAGCAAGGAAACGGCTGACGCTCAAAAGGCGGCTGAAGATAAGCAGTTGCCTGAATGGCTTACCAATGTCGACGGACTTAGCACTTTTGACGGTATCGTTCATTGTGGCGGCGTTGAATTATATATTGACGCATTAACTGTTTTTGCTCAGAGTGTCAATAATGGCGTTAAAGAGATCGCTGACTTCTTCAATGCACAAGACTGGAAAAATTACACAACGAAAGTCCACGCTCTTAAATCTTCTGCTCGTGTTATTGGTGCTAAAGAACTTTCGGAGCGTGCAAAGAGACTTGAGGATGCCGGTAACTCCGGATATATAAATGAGATCAAAGAAGGAACTCCGCCATTGCTGGAACTTTATATGAGTTATGCCGCTAAACTTGCGCCATTAAATGAAACAGATGAAATTGACGAATCGCAAAAGCCGTTGATTGATCCTGATCAACTTGCTGAGGCCTTCGAGGCAATGAAAGAAGTTGCAAGTTCGTTTGATTATGATTCGTTGACATTTATTATGGACTCACTGAATGAATATCGTTTACCGAAAGATCAGATTGAACTTTATAATCAGATCAAAGCGGCAGTTGCTAATCTTGATTGGCAGAAGATCAAAGACTTGCTTAACAAAGCCGCTTAAAAAATTTTTTTGATTGATAAATTGGAGAATGAATTAATGACGGATAAAAAAATTGAATCTAAGAATAAAAAAATAGATTTGAAATGTGCACTCTGCGGAAAAAATCTCGATGAAAAAAGTGCACTAATTCATAAAAATCAACAAGGACAGAAAGAAATTATTTGTTACGATTGTTTTGAGAAAGAAACCGGCGTTGATTACAAAACTTTTGCATATCGAAGAGAATCAGCTAAACAAATATTTTTTGCAACGATCTTTTGTATAATCGCAACAATTTATGCTTTCATTGAGAAAGGTCCTTTATATGGTGTCGCCGGGATCATTATAACGATTTTGATCTTTTGGTTCGGCGGAAAGATCAAATAGAATGATCAAAAAAATTTAATAAAACAGTTGCAAATGACGATAAATTATTTGAAGAAAGTGAGGCGAAAAAATGGCAGCTAATAATTTTATGATGATCGATCTACAATCGTTAAAGGTTTCGTCACAATCTACTGCAAAATCAATTAGTCCATCTGCAAAATCAAATTTTAACCTCAACAGTAAATCTAATGAATTTAATCGTGTATTTGATAAAGTCAGTGATAATTCTACAATATACGACGATCAAGATTTACCTAATGATTTGCCGACTAATGATCCTTTGACTGCTGCGATCAATACATCATCAGCTCACGGAAAGAGCGATAAAACAACGCAGGATGCGCCTCAACCTAAAAATAATGTTAAAACCTCTGCTAATGATAATGTTCAAGATCAAACTCAACAATCAGAAAATGTCGACGAAATTGAAGAAAGTGATGAAGTTCCAAAATCAAATACTTCTAATTTGTCTGATATTTTTGCGTCTATGTTGATGGATAATTCAGATCAAATTACTGATTTTGTTGACACTGACGAAGTTGTTGAGCCACAAACAAATTTAATGTCGATATTGCCACAATCTCAAGTTGCTGATAGTAAAAGTCAAGATATGTTGAATTTTTTAGCAGGACGAACTTGGAAGATCGGGCAAAATTCACAAGGTCAGCAAGTTGATCAAGCGTCTAATAATCAACCTCAACAGTCTAATCAAGTTGCAACCGGTGAAAATAATTTGATAGAGAATGATCTTAAAAATTTATCTTCTCTAAATGGCTATAGTAATTTGCAGATATTGCAACAAATCGAAAACAATTCTCAATATCAACGGCGTGGTTTTGTTGAACAAAATGCTGTTGAGGAATCAAATATTGAGATTGATACTAATTTAGATAATGAGATTGTTGAAGAAGTTGGCAATTCTGCAGAGGACAATGAAAATTTTTCTCAGTTGTTAAATCAAAATTCAACTAAGACTAATGCACAACAACCTGTTAAAAATGATTTAGAAGTCAAGCAGGATATTAAAATTGACATTAAGCAACCTATTCAAAATGAAGTTGAAGAGCAACCGATCATTGTAAATAAAGACGATTCGTCACAGAATCAGTCTAAAGTTCAAAATCAACCACTTCAAAATCAACCTCAACAATTAAATCAGAATGAAACAAAACTTGATAATCCACCTACCAACAATAATTTTGAAGTTATGCAACCTATTCAAAATGAAGTTGAAGAGCAACCGATCATTGTAACTAAAGACGATTCGTCACAGAATCAGTCTAAAGTTCAAAATCAACCACTTCAAAATCAACCTCAACAATTAAATCAGAATGAAACAAAACTTGATAATCCACCTACCAACAATAATTTTGA
>JAFUZV010000122.1 GCA_017476425.1 Selenomonadaceae bacterium | reverse complement strand
TTTGATCAAGTTGATCATAGGGCTGAAGGCTGAAGGCTGAGGGTTTAGACAATTAAAAAGATCGCAAGGTGATTTTTTCATTCTTACGATCTTTTTTTTTGCTGAATGATTTTAATTCTGCATTCTAAATTCTTAATTCTACATTAATCAAAACTTCCAACGGGCTTCAAAACCAACTATAAAGTCGTGTCCTTCTCGTTCTATCGTCGAACTGATTCGATCATTAAAATCATATTGCAAGCCATAGCGATTAATATTATCGCCGCCGATTCCTCTCGTGTACTTCAACATTATTTTTTCGCCGATATATTTTCCCATCGTCACGTTATATTCTTCTTCGTGTCGATCTCTCACTTCGTGCTTATTATCAAATGCTGAGCCACTTCCTCGATTGATTGAAAATTGATCAAGTCCAATAGTTTTTCTTACGACTCCTTCAATCTCACTTAAGAAACTCATCTGCAAGCCTAACATTAATAAATCTTGCGCTTCAATGTCATTGTCGCCGCCTTTTTGATATGCTTCTCTTAACGTCAGTAAATTCATTATCTCCGTCTCACTCATCTCAGGACTCGATGTTAATTTTATTCGTCGATCATTCAACGCACCGTCTACACTCAAAAATACTTTCGTCTTTGTTAATTTCGTGTCAGCGTGAAATGTTATCGTCGGGAAAAATGTTCCAATTTGATTAAATTGCAATTCGCCTTCTCGAACATTAAAAACAGTTTTGAGATAATTAACTGTGCCGCCTTTTTTCGCCGTGATTATTCCACTCGGTCTCGGATGATTCGTCGAGCCTTCAAATTTCGCTTCGCCTTCCATATACAAATCAAAAAGATATGGACTATAAAAATGAACTTTCTTACCTAATTTAACACTCACGTCAAGCAATATCGTCGGCAGATCACCTTCACTCTCCGGAATACTCGGAATTGATATTGTACAATTATCAAAGTCAAGATGTCCTGCAACCTTCGGGAATTTTCCAAATGGTATTTGTTCACGATTTAAAGTAAATTCACCATTCAATTCGCCGTTGAAAAATCCACTTTTGATATTTAACTTGTCCGCTGTCAACTTAAAATTATAATCCTCAATATCAAGATTCGCAATACTTAAGCCGCCGCTCAAGTCATATTTTCCGCCGCCGATCATTCCGCTGAAATCTTCAATCGTCATTTCTTCGCCGTTAAATTTTAATATAACATTCATTCTTTCGATTAAATTCTTCATTCCTTTGATCTTCGTCGAACCATTCAATAATGAGATCGTTCCGTTGATTAATGGATTCGCCGCTGTCCCGGTAACTTTCAAATTGCCTGCCATATCGCCCATTGCCCACGCTACATAATCTTTACCGATCACCGGCAATAATGATAAATCTGCGTTGTCAAGTGATATGTTTAAATTGATTTGTTCGTCGCTTTGCAATTTCGCCGCCTTATTCGTCGTTAATGAGATCAACGGTATTTTTCCATTTGCACTCACTTGATAAATCTTTTCGCCGATCGCCTTTTGCACTTTCAACTCTTCAACGTCAACTATTCCATTTATCAATTTCGCTGTTCCTTTTAAAAGATCAAACGTCGAATTATTAACGCCGCCACCATTTACGATCAATTCTGCCTCTGCACTCGGATTATTAACCGTGCCACCAACTTTTAAATCAATCGCTGCATTTCCTACAACGTCAGCTTTCAAGCCTGCCGCTTTAGTAAACATTTCAAGAGCAAGATTTGACGCATTCAACTTCAGATCAAGATCACCATTTAAATTAGCCGTGCCGCTCGCCGTTAATTCACCATTCTCACCTTGATACCCTTCAAATTGATTAACATATACAACGCGATTTAACAAATTAACATTCAAATTTACGTCGTGAATTTCACTTCCGGCTATTGTGCCTTTCGCTATATTTCCATTAACATTTAAAGTTGGATTCATCATCGAGCCGCCGAATTGTATTTTTCCCTCAAGCGTTCCATTGACAATTTCATTTTTCAAATTCGCTAATGCTAACAGATTCGCAATGTCAACCTTAACGATCTCACTGACTCCGCTCATCGTCCCAGCGATATAATTAACCTTGCCTCTTACGTTATATTTTCCTTCGCCTTGATCAAAATCAAAATTATCCATAAAAATATCATCACCGTCAAGGCTTACGTGACCATTAACATTATCAATCTCTACACCGTTGAAATTCAAATTGTCTGCGATCAATTCGCCATCAAATTTAGGATTCTTTAAATCTCCGCTGATCTTTCCGCTAAATTTACCGTGTCCATTCGCCGGATAATTCTCCGGCAATTTTGATTGAAACCTTGCAACGTCTATATCGTGTACTTCAACAGTAAAATTCATTGCAGTCGTTTCTTTATCAATCGTGCCGTTTAAATCCATATCAACCATCGGTGAATTTATATGAAAATCTTGCAGTCTGATTTCATTTCCTTCAATGAAATAATCGCCGTCCATACCATTAACCAACGCTCCAAGATATGATCCGCGCCAAAAATGCACATAACCTACAACCTCAGGCTTGTCAAGCGTTCCGCTGATCGTTATTACGTTGTCAACATTACCCGTCAACTCTTGATCCGCCGCCACAAGTTTAATTATATCTTCAGCTCTTGCTCCGACTGTATCAATTCTTAAATTAATTTTCTTCTCACCCGTCAAGCCAACACTGCCTCTAGCTAGCCAAATCTCTTTACCTTGATATGTCAATTTAAAATCATTAACTTGCACACCATCAAGCGATCCATTCGCTGTAAATTTAATTGCGTCATACGGCTGATTTAGCATTCGTCCCTTATAATGATTCTTTTGATCCTCTGTCATTATATTCTTCGCTTGATCAAATTGTCCAACGTCGACCGCTGAAAATTTTAAATTAACGTCCGGATTATCTGAATCGCCGTGAATTGTTCCGTCAAAATCAGCTAAGCCGCTAATTTCAATCTGCGGCAGAAATTTCTCAGCAAGTTTCAAATCAACTTTCGCTCCGTGAATTGCTAAATCAAGTTTACTACCGTCTTTAATCGTTCCTTCAACGCCTACCGTTCCGCCGCCGTCAAGATCAGCACTTGCATAATCAATCTTTATATCATCACCATTAACATTAAATGATGCGTCGATTCGATTCGCCGCCACGCCTTCATAATCAAAATTGCTAATCGTTGCCGAGCCGTATACTTTCAATTTATCAAGCTCATCACTCACGCCATTAATTCCAAAATCGCCGCTTATTCTTCCGTTAAGCATTTCAACTTCCGGAACAATTTCAGCGAATCTTGAAATATCAATCGAATCAGCTTTTAAATGTGCATTGTAAGCCATATCCATTGCATAAAGTTCAAAATCACCGCTGATCGCTCCGCCAAAAGCATTAGCATTCAACTCAGTAAGATAAACTGAATCACCTTGATATTTAAAATGTGTTTTGATATTCGACGCAGAAATATTTTCGTAAGTAATTAGCGATGAAAAGATATTAGCCTCAACTATTGGATCAGTCGGAGTGCCGGTTAAATGTGCATTAAACGCCGCTACACCTTCAGCCGGAAGATACATTATTGCATTAGGATTAAATGAATCAGATTTAGCATAGAGATCAAAATTAATTTCATCGTCAAGATTGATTTTGCCTTTAATGTCAGCGTGTTGTGAATTAGCCTCAGCACTTGCATTAAGAAAGATTTGTTTATCAGTAAAATTAGCAACGCCATTGATATTTTCGATCTCTGTCTGTTCAACTTTGACTGCGCCGTCATTAATTTTAGCTGTTCCGCTAATGCTTAATTGATCGTCACGCTTAAGAATGCTGATATTAGAATTTGAAACTTTTCCGCCGTGAATTTCAACACCTGCAGGAATAATTTCTTCCGGAATGTACGGCAGAATTTTTTCAATGTCAATTCCTTCACCGTCAACGTTAATGATCTGCCGATCGTTTTGCATATCAGCGATAACTTTAATATCTGATCCCAAAAATTTAGAATTAATATCAAAATTAACATTCATATCTTTATCAAGTACAATATGCGAATCAATTTGATCAACGTCTAATTGTTGACGATCGACATTGGCAGCAAGAACGATCGAATCAGAATTTAAATTAATTGAATCAAAATCATTTTCATCAATTTTCTGATCATCTTGATCAGATTTTTTTATAAGTGCAACGAGATCGATCAACGCCGAAATATTTTTAGCCGAAACATCAGCAGAAATATTTGAATGATCGAAAATTAATTTAGCGGTGAAGTTTTCAATATTAAAATCATTACCTTCAATCAGTGCAGAAATTTTACTTTCATTGAGATCAGCAGAAAATTCAGCCGTCGAATCGAAATTTAAATTTAAATTCGGAGCAATGACGTTAAAAATATTATCATCAAATGAGCCGGAAATATTTAAATTATCAATCAAAATATCAGCGTCAAAATTACCTTCACCACTGCCGGAAGTTTTAATATCGTTAAAATTCCAAGTGCCGTCTTCACGTTTAATAATATTTCCGTCAACGTGATTGACTTTGATTGAATCAATCGCCGAAAGCGGATCACGATAAAGCGATAGTAATTTAAAATTAATCGTCGCCTCATTCGCTTTAGCTATTAAATTAGATTTTTTATCGTAAATTGCAAAGTCCTTAACCGTCAATGAACTTTTAGACTTAGAATTTAGATCATCAATGATCACGTTGCCGATCTCAACCTTAACGCCTAAAGAATCGCCGGCAATATCAGCAGCTTTAACAGCAATCATTTCAATTAAATAATTGCGTTGAGAATATAAAAAAATAACGCCGATTGAAATTAGAAATAATGATCCGAGTAAAATTTTCATCAACGTTGTTTTCTTCATAAAAAAATTCTCCTTGAATTAAAAAATAATGCAGAACGCAAAAACAATTCTACATTCTGCATTCTTAATTCTACATTATCTGGTCAATTCGCCTTCGACAGATTCAGAAGGTAACGGCGAGGCAAGATCTAAATTAGAAATAGTGACGACCGGAGCAACTTCACCGGCAGTTGGAACTTTAGCATCTTCATCAGTGATCGCCGCTTCTTCACGAGCTTCCGCCGCAGTCTTGCCATTTTGTTGAGCTTGAACATATTGATTGACGTTGATTGAAACAGGAATGCCCATAGCTTGATCAAGATCAGCTTTAGCAACGTTATAACGATAAAGCGCAGTGTAATAATTTGATCTAGCGTCCGTTAATTTTTCTTGAGCGTCCATAACGGCTAAATTTGTATCGACACCGGCGGCGTAACGAACTTGAGCAATTTTATAATCTTCTTCAGCTCGATCAACTGCAATTTTTGTCGTCGAAATATTTTTTTCCGCAGCATACAAATCTAAAAACGCTTTCTGTACACTAACTTGCACCGATTCACGAGCAGCCGCTGCATTCTCTTGCGCTCTAATAATCGCCGCTTCTGTCTGCTTAACCTGCGAACTCGTTACACCGCCGTCGAAAATATTCCAACTTGCACTCAAGCCGGCAGTCCAATAATCAGTAATATCATTGTGACCTTCACGGCGACCATTTATATTTTTATTAATTGACGCGTTGACCGTCGGACGATAACCGGATTTAGCCGATCGTTTAGCACTTTCAGCCTCACGAACAGCATAATCAGCAATAGCACACGCCGGAGAATTTTCCAAAGCGTATTTAGTGCAATTCTCAAGATTGAGATTGTATTTAGTATAAGTGAGAGTATCACGAGGACGAAGAATAGTATCAGCAGGCAACCCGATATAATTGCAAAGATCAGCAATAGCATTGTCGAAATTATTTTGTGCATTAACTAACGCCTGTTGAGATTCAGCAAGTTGCACTTGTGACGCTAACACATCAGATTTAGCAACCGTACCAACTCTAAATTGTGCATTGACATTATCAAGGTGAGTCTGTAAAGTTGTAACAGCTTCTTGTTGTACTTCAATTTCATTTCGGCATTCAAGTACATAGTAATAAAGAGTCGTCGCCGTTGCTCTGACTTCTTGCAAAGTCTGTTCAAGAGTAATATCAGCGGTGTTGAGTTCAAGACGAGCAGTCTCACGTTGTTCCTCAAGTTGACCGCCGGTATAAACAGGCATCGTTACAGAGGCAGTATTAGAGAAAGTACGATTGTAAGAAGAGTTGCGATAATATTTACCACCGACTTTTTGCCCGGAGCCTTCCCAACTGACTTTAGGATTAGCCTGACGACGAGCAGCACTCAATGACCAGTAAGCCGCTTCACGATTCGCCGCCGCCTGTTTAATCGTTCGATTGTTAGCAAATGCACGTTGTACACTTTCATCAAGATTGAGATCGACAATATCAGCCGCCTCAACAGAATTGATCGACAAAGCAATTAAACCACTAATGATTAACTTAGATAACTTCTTATAATTCATTTTAATGACCTCCAATAATTTTATTATCACTCAGCCCTTAGCCCTCAGACCTCAGCCCTAAAATTCTTTCTTTAAACCAAAATAAGCAGCACGATCATCAGAATCAGTAACATTGTGAATTTCACCGAGTAAGTAAGTTGAATTGTTAATTTTAAATTGCGACTTTAGACGAAGTGATCCGTCATTCGGATCGAACGCCTCAGCCGAGAGTTTAACATTTTTATTAAGATAAGTATCAAGACCAACGCCGGGCTTTCCATTGATCACACCTGCACGAGCATTGACCTTTGAATTTAAAAATTTGCCGACTTGTAAATTTAATTTGTTGCCGTCACCGATATCCTCAACACCGACATCAACATTCAAATCATCATTTTTAAGATTGATATTAAAATTCGTATTCCAATCGTGATCATCACCGCTGTAAAGTTCACTGATCGACGGCGTGACTTTCGTGCTTGAGAGTTTAGAGACAGCACCATCAACCTTGCCAAGCATTTTATCAGCACGTTCGGAAATATTTTTAGCATTTTGAATTGTGTCTTTTAAATTATCAGCCGTCTTCTTATCGCCGAAAGTCGAATCCATATTTTCAGCGATATGTGCAATATTATCCGTCGTCGATTTAATATTAGCAAGCGTTGATTTTAAATCGTCAACAGTCTGAGGATCACCGGCGAACTTCTCAAGATTCGACATTGAATTATTCAGACTGTTAAGCGTAGAATTGAGTTGACTCATCATTTGATTAACATTACCTTCATTATTTTTAGCCATCGACTCAAGCGAATTCATCAAGCCGTTCATATGTTCAGCAGCGTCTTTCATATTACTACTCATTTCAATTAACGACTTCTGCATCGTAGGATCACCGACGATATTATTCATAGAGATCAACAGCGTATCAACTTTATCCATAACTTTGTTGAGGCTTTCAAACATCGAATCCATACCGACTTCATCAACGCCATAAAGATAATCACCGTTTTGAAGATAAACGCCGGTATCATTCGACGGCATAATGCTGACGAATTTTTCACCCATCACGCCGCTAGCCGCAACCATCACCGAAGACTTATCAGGAATTTTAGCAGACGATTCAATATCCATTGTGACAGTAACGCCGCCGCCGTCATTTTTAATACTAGTGACTTTACCGATCGGCACACCGGCGAGCCGAACAGCGGCTTGAGGTTCAAGACCGATCACTTGTTTAAACCCGGCGTAAATAGTATAATCATCTTTGTTGAAATCGAAATTGCCGAGCGATAAAGTAGTAGCTCCGAGAGCCATAACACCACCGACGGTAAACGCACCAACTTTCGCCGCAGGATTCATTTTATCACCTCTTACCAATTATCAATTAATAAAAATCGGTTCTTTAAAATTCTTTTTGATTTGATCATTTAAAATTCTTAAGCCTTCAAACATAATTTCCGGCGTGATCTGATTAATGCACCGAAGGCACTCCATAAGGATAATATTTTTGAGGAAAAGAACTAATTGACATAGGAATATCAGCGGGAAAACAATTCGGAGTAAGTACAGGAATTTTCAGAGCCGCCGCTGAATGCATTAAACCGGTATCATTACCGATATAATAATCACAATAATTTAAAATAGCACAACTCTGACGATAATTAATTTTTCCAGTGAGATTAATTATATAATTGTTGTCAACATTATCACAAACAATTTTAGATTCATCAAGTTCAGACTTGCCACCGAGAATTATAAATGCACAATTAGGATCATCATCAATAATTTTATTTATTAATTTAGAATAAAGATGAGGCGACCAACGTTTACATTTTAAATTAATATTACTTCCCATAGTAAGCGCAAAAAGTTTTTTATTAGCAACGCTTTGAAGAGTCTTCTCAGCCAAAAATTTATCACGAGGACTCAACCAAACTTCTAACGATTTATTTTTAATATCAGCCTTAGAAAAATCGTTAAGGATATATAGAAATTTTTCATTGAAATGTGGCTTGTTGAAATGTTTATTAACTTGTCTATTGATTTTAAAATTAGCAAGTGAAGAAAAAAAGTCCAGCGGAATTTTACCGGCTTTGAAGTCGTTGAAATTTCCTATCGAATAATGATCAGTGATAACCTTTGCACCAGACATATAAGCAAGCAAAGTTGATCCGGCACGCTGACCAAAATTAAAAGCAACATCGATCCGTCGACGCAACAAGTAAGCAGAAAACAAGATCGCCGTCTCGTAGAATTTAAAAAAATCATCGTAGCGATCACAATTTTGATTGAAAACGATCGCTTCATCAACGTGAGGACAAAATTCAGCAAGATCATTAACATTGTTTTTAATTACAAGTGTAATATGTGCTTTAGGATAAATTCGACGAATCTCACGAATAGCCGCCGACATAATTATAAAATCACCAATTCCGCTATCGTGAATGATTAAAATATTTTCGACAGCAGATTTTTTTTTGCCTTCACGATAACCGGCTTGTTGAAAATATTTCTCTAAGAAATCTTTGATATGATCAGCGTCAATATTACCAGTCTTGATCATAAATTGAAAGAGTTCATTAAACCCGTTGACGACGTGTTGAATTTGATTATGATCAACAAAATTAATTCTCATAAATAAATCTCCATAATTAAACCAAAAAGATCGGCTCTTTAGCTGATTTTTTTATTTGTTCATTTAAAAGTTTTAAACCTTCAAACATTTTTTCAGGTGAAATTTGATCAATGCAATGTGAATGATCAGCATTACAGCCGGTATCACTTCGAGGATTTTTTGCACAATCATCTAAAGACTTTTCAGGACGAATGATCACCGAAGGAACATTATAAGGATAAAATCTCGTTAAGAATGAATCGTTTGTTAAATTTAAATCAGCCGCAAAGCAATTCGGCGTTAAGATCGGAATATTCAACGCGGCAGCAGCGTGCATTAATCCTGTATCGTTGCCAATGTAACAGTCACAATAACTTAAAACCGCTGCACTCTGACGATAATTTAATTTGCCGGTTAAATTTATCAAGTGAGAATTATCAACAAGTGATTGAAATTCATCAGCATTTTTAATATCTTCAGCACCGCCGAGAATCACAAATATAGAATCAGATTCATCATTTAAAATCATATTACACAAGGCGGCGTAATTCTTCGGCGACCAACGTTTACGCTTAAGATTAACATTACCGCTCATAATTATAGCATACAATTTTTTATTCGATACTCTTTGCAAATGCAATTCAGCTTTAAAATGATCAGATGGACTTAACCATATTTCTAAATTTTTATTATGTATCTTTTTATTTGAATAATTGCTCAAAACCTCAAGCATCATTTCATTATCGTGAATTTTATTTTGATCAGCTTGAGAAATGAATGTGGCAAATGAAGAAAACAAATTCATTGATAAACCTGCATTAAAATTAGTAAATGTATAAGGAAAAATTCTCTCCTTAGCTCCGCACATATAAGACAACAGTTGCGATCCAGGATAATGACCAAAATTAAAAACTATATCTAAACGTCGACCAAGCAAATTAACAGCAATTTTAATTATATTTTGATAGAACTCAGAAAATTTTTTAATATCATTAAAATATAATGGATAATCAATCAATTTATCAATGTAAGGACAATTCTCCGCCATACTTAATACAGTATCATCAACTAGTAAAGTAATATGAGAGCGAGAATAAATCCGGCGAATTTCTCTAATCACAGCAGACATAACGATAAAATCACCAACGCCGCTGTCGTGAATGATCAATATATTTTTCGTAGATTTAATTTTCTCACGATAGCCGGCTTTTTCAAAATAACTTTCCATAAAATTTTTCATATCTGCCGCTTCAATCTTGCCGCTATCGATCATTCGCTTGTATAATTTATTAAAACCATCAACGACAATTTGAATTTGATCTAATTCTACAAATTGCTTTCTCATTATAATTTACCTCTGATTAGTATTAAGAGTCTTGAAAAATTCCTGCACTCTATCATCTTGAATCTTTCTGAACTTCTCAACGGTATCAACGGCAATCAATTCACCTTGATAAACCATTGCGATCCGATCGGAAATTCGACAGGCACTCGCCATATCGTGAGTAACGACTATACTTGTAACATTTAAATTTCTCTGCGTTGAAATGATAAGTTCGTCGATCTTAGTCGTAGTGATCGGATCAAGTCCACTTGACGGCTCATCATAAAAAATTATTCTTGGATTAATAGCGATCGCTCTTGCAAGTGAAACACGTTTTTTCATTCCACCGCTAAGTTCATTCGGCATAAGATTTTCAACGCCTTCAAGTCCGACTTGTTTCAATTTCTCTTTGACGATCGATTTTATTTGTTCACTTGAATAGTCAGTATGTTCAACTAAACCGAAAGCAACATTATCACCAACGGACATTGAATCAAACAACGCTGAATATTGAAAAACCATTCCCATCTTCAAACGAATTTTTGTTAATTCTTCTTCATTCATTTTTGAAATTTCATCATCGTCGATCCAAATTTCACCTTCAGTAGGTTGAATTAAACCGATCATTAACCTCAAAAGCGTTGATTTACCCGAACCGGAACCGCCGATAATTGCAAGCGTTTCACCGTCATAAATTTCAAGGTTAATTTGCTTTAAAGCCGCTTTCTTGTTAAAATACTTACTGACATTTTTTATCTTGATCATATTAATCACCATAAATAAAGAAAGTCAATACTGCATTCAAAATAAATATCGCAATAATCGACGCTACAACAGTTTTAGTCGTCGCTTTGCCAACACCTTCAGCACCTTCAGGACAATTCAAACCATAGTAACAACCTAAGACAGCGATAACATTTCCGAAGAAAATCGCTTTGATGAGTCCGCCGGTTAAATCGTGTATTTCAACAAACATATCTATTGAGTGCATAAAAAGATAGGAACTTATTCCGGAATAGTAAACAGCAACAACCCAGCCGCCAAAAACTCCGATCAGATCACCAAAGACAGTTAAAATCGGAACAACGATCATACAGGCAAGCATTCTCGGAACGATCAAATAATCAACAGGACTGACAGCCATAACTCTAAGTGCGTCGATCTGTTCAGTAACTTTCATTGTTGAAATTTCAGCAGTGATCGCCGCACCAACTCTACCGGCGCATACAACACCAACTAACACCGGACCCAACTCACGACCGATCGCTATTGCAATGATTCCGCCGACGGTTGATTGTGCACCGAATCTTATAAACTCGTGTGCAGTCTGAAGAGTGAAGACAACGCCGGTGAATAAAAGAGTCAACGAAACGATCGTCAATGAATCAACGCCGAGATGTGACATTTGTGCAATTATATGACGCATTCGCGGTTTATGCTTAAGTTGTCTTAATGTATCAATATAAAGCAAAACAACATTACCGAGATCAGAAAGACGATTTATAACAAAATTACCTATGAATTCTAAAAATCTTATAAACATAATTGAATTACCTTGACTTGAAATTTTTTATTGCATTATATCACATTTAAGATCAATTTATGAAGTATTTCTGAAAAATATTTTTGAGAGGAAAGATTTAATTTGAGTAACTATATCATTTACACTGATGGTTCTTGTCTTGGAAATCCCGGATCAGGCGGTTATGCTGCAATTATTGTTGATTGTGAAACCGGTGAGATCAGTGAATTGCACGGCGGCGACAAGCATACAACTAACAATCGAATGGAAATGCTTGCGGCGATCAATGCGCTAAATAAAATTCCTGCAGGTTCTTCAGTCGAACTTTTTACAGATAGTCAATATCTCAAGAATGCTTTCACCAAAAATTGGATCGTCAACTGGAAACGTAACGGCTGGATAACTTCTGCGAAAAAACCTGTTTTAAATAAAGATTTGTGGCTAAAACTTGATAATTTAATG
>JAFUZV010000121.1 GCA_017476425.1 Selenomonadaceae bacterium | reverse complement strand
TAAGCGATCTCTTTTCCGGCTTTTAAAATCTCTCTGATCCTCGCCGGTTTTATTAACCCGATATTTTGATAAATATTGTCAAGCGTCTTGTGAGTGTTAATTAAACGTCTTGCAGTTACTGCGCCAATACCTTTAACGCCAGGTATATTATCGCTTGTATCGCCTCGCAGCGCCTTATAATCTGCAAATTGCGCCGCTAAAATATCATACTCCTGTTCAAAACGCATTTCATCATAAATTTCTCGCTTGCCTTTGCTTAACAATTCAACTTTAACCGTCTTACTAAGGAGCTGCAGCATATCAGTGTCAACACTAACGATCAAAATTTTTTCCGTTGAAATATTCGTCAGCGTTCCGATCGCGTCATCGCCTTCTGATCCGTCTTGTGCATATGCAATATCATAACCTAAAGCATTGACCAACTCTTTGATAATTCCGGCTTGCCGCTTTAAATCATTAGGAATTTGCGGACGATTATTTTTATATTCAGCAAATTTTTCTTTACGTTTAGAGCCGCCGCCACGATCCATTACGATAACAATTTTTTCATTCGGATGTTCAGTCTTCTCAAGTAAAAGTTCATTCATAAATCCTACTATTGCGCCCGTCGATTCGCCATTTTCATTTTGAAGATCGGGCAAAGCATAATAAGACCTGTACAAAATACTGCTGCCGTCAATTATAATCATATCTTATCACCACGCTTAATAACCTACAGGCTTATCATTTTTGGAAGAATCTTTTTTCGACTTCTTATCAGATTTTTTGTCAGACTTTTTCTTTTCGTCAGATTTTTTGTTGTTATCATCTTCGGAAATTTTGATCTTTTCGTTAGTCTGATCATCTTCATTTGATTTAGGATCAGATTTAGGATCATTGATCGGTTCTTTGATCTCTTTCTGATCGTTTGACTTCTCATTATCTTTTGTTTGATCAGTGTCAGATTTTTTATTCGTCTGATCATCTTTGTTATCATCAATCGGCGGTTTTTCATCAGCAGGCAAAGATTTTAATTTATAAGTGTTGCCTTCACGCCAGCCTTCAGTTTTAAATAAAATACTTGCGTCGTCTTCATTCAAATAAAGTTGACCTTTTTTCTCAATGCCCGGAACTTCACCGAATTTTGTTGCAAGCGTAGTATGATAACGCCATTCAAGTTTCATTTCCATAGCAATAGCGATCGGAACCGCCGGCAAATAAATAATTCCTCCACGTTCAACGGCTTTACTATCGAAGTGTCTATTATTCTGCACTGTTGCCGGAACAATTTTATTATTAATTTCTAAATTATATGCTTTTCCAATGTAGATCGGCTCACCAACAGATTCTCTGATCGCCGTTGCAATTTCGCTGTCTTCTGCAAATGCACTAACCCCCCAAGGTTCAATCCAAGAATTTACATATTTAACATCAAGTGCTTGACGTGAATAGCCGTCAGGATAAATATAATATGCAATTCGTCCATCAGTTGCCTTTTCGACAACAACACGATTATAAGTTATTTCAACCGGCGTACCAACTTCAACAGCGTCAAAAAGTTCCTCAACGTCCGCTTCTCT
>JAFUZV010000120.1 GCA_017476425.1 Selenomonadaceae bacterium | reverse complement strand
CTTGGCGCAAAAGTTCAAGGCGTTTCAAGTGGTACCGGAACATTGAAAGATGCAACAAGTGAAGCGATCAGATATTGGGCAACGAATATTGAAGATACATATTACTTGATCGGTTCTTGCGTTGGTCCTCATCCATATCCAACGATGGTAAGAGATTTTCAAAGCTGTATAGGACGTGAGATCAGAGCGCAGTGCATTAAAGATTATGGACGCTTGCCGAGTTATGTTGTTGCCTGCGTTGGTGGCGGATCAAATGCGATCGGAACTTTCCACGAATTTTTAGACGACAAGAAAGTTAAATTGATCGGTGTTGAGGCCGGTGGAAAATCTGAAATTCAGAATGCTAAAACACTTAGCGGTAAAGGTCGTCCCGGAGTCCTTCACGGTGCATACAGTTATCTTTTACAGACACACGAAGGTCAAGTTATTGAGGCTTATTCAGTTAGTGCAGGTCTTGATTATCCCGGAGTTGGTCCGGAACATTCATTTTTCAGAGATGAAAAGATCGCTTTTTATGATTCGGTAACTGATGAAGAGGCTTTAGAAGGATTTAAACGCCTTACACAACTTGAAGGAATTGTTCCTGCGCTTGAAAGTGCTCACGCTATCGCTTATCTTGATAAATTAATGACACGAACTAAAGAAGATGATTTTATAGTTGTCTGCTTGAGTGGTCGCGGTGATAAAGACGTTGTTGAAGTTGCAAGACTTCTCGGAAAAGAAATTTAATTGGAGAGATAAATAATGACGAGATTAGAAAGTGTGCTTGACGATCTCAAGAATAAAGGTCGAAAAGCATTAAATATTTATATAACAGCCGGTGCGCCGGACGTTGAAACCAGCAAGCGTGCAATTTTAGAGGCTTTCAAAGCCGGTGCAGATATTATTGAAATTGGAATACCATTTTCTGATCCGCTTGCTGACGGTCCGGTGATACAAGCGTCAAGCACTCTTGCTTTAAAAAATCGTATGTCGCCGGGCAAAGTTTTAAATCTTGTTAAGGAACTTCGGCGATCGACTAATGCACCGCTGATCGGTATGGGTTACATTAATTCGTTGATGAGTTACGGTTATAAATTTGGATTAGACTACAACGGTTTTGAACGTTTTGTAACTGAAGCGAAGATCGCCGGTATGGACGGCTTGATAATTCCTGATGTTCCTCACGAAGAAAGCGGACAAATGAGAGCGACGGCTAAACGAAAAGGCATTCACTTGATCGAATTTGTAACGCCGCTGACTACACCTGAAAGAATGTCTGCAACTTGTAAAGAGGCAACAGGTTTTGTCTATTGCGTTTCAAATCTTGGTGTTACAGGCGTTAAAGAATTAGACTTTGAAAAAATCGGTGAAGTTGCAACTCAAGCAAGAGAATACACTAATGCCGCAATGATGGTCGGATTCGGTATCGGTTCACCAGAAGCTGCAGTCAAAGCCGCTGAAAAAGTTGATGGCGTGATCGTTGGATCAGCTGTCGTCAAGAGATTGCAAGACGGAAAATATGATGAGGCGATGGATTTAATTAATTCGATCCGAATGGCTTTAGATGCTAAATATTTTTCTTAATTAGGACGTGAGATTTTGTCGATAATTATTAAACCTTATGAAAAATTTTTTATTGAATCAGCGATTGAAATTTGGAATGAAATTGTTGATGAAGGCGTTGCATTTCCGCAGGAAGAACTTTTGACGATTGAAAGCGGCGATGAATTTTTTAAATCTCAATCATTCACAGGTTTAGCTTTCGACGATCAAAATGATCAGCTTGTCGGACTTTACATTCTTCACCCAAATAATGTTGGTCGCTGCGGTCATATTTGTAACGCAAGTTACGCCGTCAAAAGTAATGTTAGAGGTCAACACGTTGGTGAAAAATTAGTGCTTGACTGCATTGCTAAGGCAAAAGAGATCGGATTTAGAATTTTACAATTCAATGCAGTTGTCGCAACGAACATTCACGCCAGACATTTATATAAGCGTCTCGGCTTTATCGAACTTGGAATTATTCCGGGCGGCTTTAGAATGTCTGATAATTCTTATGCTGATATTGTGCCTCAATATTTAGTGTTGACTTAAAAAATTTTTTTCTTGTGAATTAACAATAAAATAAAAGTAGACAATTTAAAATAAGTTGCCTACTTTTTTATTACAAATTTTTATTTAATAGGAATGATTACGCTAATTGTTGTACCTTTACCAAGTTCACTATTAATTTCGATCTTCATATTGTGTTGATCAGCGATCCATTTAGCGATCGATAATCCTAAACCTGTGCCACTGATCTCATTATTTGAAGTTGAATCTTTTACTCTGAAAAAACGATCGAAAATTTTTTCTTGATTCTCTTCAGCAATTCCGATGCCGGTATCAGCAACACTAAATTTAATATGATCGCCGTCTTTGATTGAATTTATTTTGATCGTTCCACCTTCAGGCGTGTACTTGACAGCGTTATCAAGAAAAATTCTCATCATTTGACGAATCGTCACTTTATCAGCAAGAATGATCGCCTCATCATTATGCAGAAGTTCAATTTTATGTGTCGACGTTGTTTTAGACATTTTATTAAAGACATCATCAACAATTTCTGAAATGTTCAATGATTCCATTTTCAACGGCTGTTTACTTTGATCACTTCTTGCTAAAAATAAAAGTTGTTCGATCAACTGCTGCATATTCTCTGATTCTGATTTGATCGCCTCAACGCTTTCATTCAAAATTTTTGGATCACTTGCTCCCCAACGTGATAACATATCTGAATAACCACGAATAACCGCCACAGGATTTTTCAATTCGTGAGACGCATCAGAAACGAATCTTTGTTGTTGCATTATTCCGGCTTGCAGTCGATCAAGCATATTGTTAAAAGTTTTTGCCAGATATGTTAATTCGTCATTCGTCGGTTTAACTTCAATTCTTGTATTCATATTTTCGATCGCTATATTTTGTGCAGTCCTTGTCATTGTGCTTATCGGCTGCAAAATTTTTCTACTAATGAAATAACCAATTCCGGCGGCAAGCATTAAACCGATAAAGTCAATGGCGATCAAAATATTTTTGAGTTGCTCGAAAAGAGAATTTTGCGCCGTTATCGTTCTGAAAAATTCTAATTTGAATGTTTCACCGTCGTGAATGAAATTTTTATTAACACGATAAATTGTAGCATTCTTATATTCAGCAACGTCCATAGTTTTATTAGTCCAGAATGGCGGATCTTTTATCAAGCCGCCTTCAAATCTTTCAATCGATAAATAATTTGGATCAGTATCAATAATAATTTTGCCTTTGCTGTCTAAAACTCTTAACACAACGCCGGGCACTAATGGATCACGTATCGACTGTAAATCTAAATTTGTATCTTGTTCCATCGATTCAAGTAATTTTTCTGTATTCCTCATACTGAATAACAATGTTCGTTCTGCCTGTTGATAAATCGCAAAATAAAATCCAAACCAGGCAAGTACATTTGTCAGCGTCAACAACGTAAAAAAGCATATCGCATATATTATTGTGATCTTCGTTGAGATTTTTGAGTAGTGTAATTTTTTTAATATCTTCCTCAGCAAATTCATTTATTTTCTCCTCAATATTAAAAACGACTTCACTAATTATTCACATAATAACATATATTTTTCAGATTGTGTAGAAAAATTTTAATTTATTTTTAACAAAATTTTTATCAATAATTAAAAAATTTATTACATTGATTGCGAATACTTTTTTATAATTGATACCGTGCAAGTCTACAACTTTCATTAAAAATAATTTATAGCTTTTTGATTGACTTTTGAAATTTCCTTAGTTATCATATATTCATATAAATTTGATACGAATAGAGGTTTTGTTATGAAAATTTCCGCTAAAGGTCGTTATGGACTTGTCGCAATGACTCATCTTGCACAAAATTTTAATTCCGGTACACCGATCACTATCATAAGCATTTCTAATAAACTCGGCATTTCAAAAATTTATCTTGAACAAGTTTTTTCTCTTCTTAAACGTGGTAAACTCGTCAATAGTATTAAAGGATCACAAGGCGGTTATCAGCTTGCAAAGAAACCTTCAGATTTAACGGTTTTTGAAATTTTGTCAGCGATTGAAATTTCTTTAATGGAGCCTACAACTTCAGAATCAAAATTTTTGGAACTCGACAAGGCGATCAATGAACTTGTTTATAAGCCGCTCGATGAAAAAATTTTTGATCATTTGAAGTCAATAACACTTGAAGATATTTTGAACGCCGTCAATAAAGAATTAGACACTTCAAGCCTAATGTATTTTATCTGATGAAATTTCCACTAAAAATAATTTTTTTCGCCGTGTTGATGAATTTATCAGCGACAGGATCAAGTTTACTGTTAATGGCAGCTTCAGCCTGGTTGATAACTTCTGCGTCATTTCATCCGCCGCTGTCAACTTTAGCAGTCGGAATAACTATTGTAAGAGCCGCCGGATTATTTAGGGCGATTTTTAGATATGCTGATCGATTAACGACACATACAGCGATCTTTTCAATGCTAACTGAAATTAGGTTGAGGCTATTTAAAGCAGCAATGAAAATTTTTCCGCTAAAATCCGGCGCAACCGGCGAAAGTGAATTGTTGCACGAATTAACGATTAATGCTGAACAATTAAAAGATTTTTTTCCGCGAATTGTTCAGCCTTTTTTGTGTGCAATGATTTTAATTTTAATCGTAACAATTTATCTCTTTAAAGTGATCGGTTTCACTTCAATAATTTTGATCGTCTCAATGATTTCGATTCTGATAATTTCTTACGTTTTTAACTCTCGTCAAATCGTCAATGATTCAAATTATCGTGAAGTCCTTCTTGATCTAAATGACGGACGTGAAGAAATTTTTAGTTACGGCAGTGAAACGATCGCAATAAATAAACTTGACGTTGAGGCAAATAATCTTAGTCAAGCTGAAATTATCAATCGTAACAAAATTATTAACGTCGATTCTCTTTGCAATTTGATCAGTGCAATGACGTTGATAATTATTTTGAATAGTCTTATTGATCGCGTTGATTTGATTGATCTTGCAGTATGGCTTTTTATTCTGCTTTCGACGCTTGAAATGTTTAATGCTTTGCCTGAAGTCGTAAAAAATCTTTTGAATTTAAAATTTCAAAGCTCATTCATAAATTCTGAAGTCAAAATTAAAAACACCATTCAATTACCCATTACACATTACAAATTACAAATTAAAAATTTAAATTTCAGTTATAATTCGACGGCAAAAGTTTTGGAAAATCTCAATTTTGAAGTCAAGCACGGTGAAAAAATTGCAATAGTTGGTGAAAGTGGCAGCGGTAAAACGACACTTTTATATTTAATGCTTGGACTTTGGCAGCCGGATAGCGGCGAAATTTTTATTAATGGAACAATTTCAGCGGCGACGACAAATAATTATATCTTTTCAAAATCGATCAGAGAAAATTTTTTAATTTATGCTCCGAACATTTCCGAAGAAAAAATTTTTGATCTTTTGAAAATTGTCCAGCTTGAAAATTTTGATCTTGATGAAGAGATCGGTGAAAATGCTTGTAAACTTTCCGGCGGTCAACGCTGCAGACTTCAGATCGCTTTAACTCTTGCCGTTGACGCTGAAATTTTGATCCTTGATGAGCCGACTTCAGGTCTTGATAAAAAAACTTCTCAAAAGTTAATCGATTCGATCTTACACGACTGCACTAAAAAAGATCGCACGCTGATAATTATAACGCACGATCTTTTTATTGCTAAAATGATGGACAAAATTTATAAATTGTATGATAACAAAATTATTTACGCAAATTAAGTTGGGCAATGATCTCACGATAGCGATCAATATTTTTCTTCTGCAAATAGCTGAGAAGACGTCGACGATGACCTACCATTTTGAGAAGTCCACGACGTGAATGATGATCTTTCTTGTGAGTCTTGAGATGTTCCGTCAAATAGAGAATGCGATTTGTAAGAATTGAGATCTGAACTTCCGGAGAACCTGTGTCACCTTCGTGAGTTGCATACTTTTGAATAATTT
>JAFUZV010000119.1 GCA_017476425.1 Selenomonadaceae bacterium | reverse complement strand
TTTTTTTTTTTTCTTCTATTTTGATCGTGCATATTTTTTATTTTTTTGGTAGTAACAGTAGTAACAGTAGTAACAACGGCATACTGACGCGGTTTATAGGCATTGCTCAGGTAGTAACAAAGTAGTAACACTTTTATTTTAGGTAGTAACACGGCGTAATGGCGCGGTTTATGAGACTTTTAATGTAGTAACAAAATCGATAATTGAAATGAAATGCAATTTATTAGTACAAAAAAGTTGCAATTTTAATTTAACAGAAGGTGTGATATAGTGGCGTTGGTGATAGAAATGCAAGAGCAAAAAGAAAAAAAGTTATTGCGATATATAAAAAAAATGCTAATCAGATTAGCAAAGAAAATAAATAATGGTGAAAAAAGATGTTCGGATTAGATTTTTTCAGTAAATTTTTTGGTGATAGTCTTGCATCAGCGAGGACGACAACAAAATTCATAAATATACAAAGTTCAGGAATGAGTGTATGGAATGGTTCAGCGTATGAAAATGACATATACAGATCGGCGGTTGACGCAATAGCACGAAACGCAGCGAAATTGAAAGGTGTACACGTAATAACGAATGCTGAATATAGGAAACCTGCGCAGGAAATGAGGATAAATAGACTATTGCAGATAACACCGAATGAGTTTATGAATAGTTATGATCTTCTGTATAAGCTGATAACAAGATATTTCATAAGCAATAATTCATTTGCAGTCTTGTCTTGGAATGAAAGAGGCTTGTTAGAAGGTATTTATCCTATAGATTATGTTCACGTAGAAATGCAGATAGATGAAAAAGGGAATCTGTATAGTGAATTTCAGTTTAGAAATGGCAAGAGAATAAAATTTTTGTATCGAGATGTAATTCACTTAAGAAGGCATTTCAATAAAAATGAATTGCTAGGAGATGATAACAGAGCATTAGACCCGGCGATCGAGTTAGCAGCAACACAAAATGAAGGCTTGGTGAATAGTATTAAAAGTGGTGCGTCAATTCGAGGCATATTAAAATTTACGCAGATAATGGCGAAGTCACAATTAAAAGAAGCAAAAGACGCTTTCATAGAAGATTATTTAAGTCTAAACAATGAAGGCGGAATAGTGGCAACAGATCAAAAAATGGAATATCAGCCGATCGAAAATAAGCCTGTCATTTTAAACGCCGAACAAATAAAGCTGATACAGGAGAAAATTTATAACTACTTAGGAATCAGTGAAAAGATAGTAAATAGCAGCTATTCAGAAGATGAATATAGTGCATTTTATGAAAGTACAATCGAGCCGATCGCCACGCAGTTATCATTAGAGTTTACACGGAAAATATTTAGTGAAAGAGAAATAGCGTTCGGCAATGAAATAATCTTTGAATCAGGCAGGTTGCAATTTTCAAGCAATCAAACAAAGATCAATCTGATAAAAGAGTTGATCCCATATGGTTTGTTAAGTATCAATCAAGCAATGGAAATATTGAATTTACCGCCAGTAGAAAATGGAGATCGAAGGTTGCAAACGTTGAATGTTATAGAATCAGATAGAGCAACCGAATATCAATTAAAAAAGGCAGGTAACAAAGATGATTGAAAAAAGAATGTCAGAAATTCAAACAGAAAATAATTCAGAAAAGTTAATGCTAGTGGGATATGCAATCGTGTTTAATAAACCGGCACGGATTGAAACTATAAATGGAAATAGTTATATTGAGATAATCAGAAGAACGGCATTAGCTGAAACAGAAATGCAAGACGTGAAATTGTTACTGAATCATGATATAAACAAAATACCATTAGCTAGAACGCCAAAAACAATGCAATTAATGATAGATGATAAAGGTTTAAAAATCTGCGCAGAGTTAGCGGATACAGTCGAATCAAGAAGTGTATATGAAGCAGTGAAGCGTGGTGATTTAAGCGGTATGAGTTTTTCATTTAAAGTTGCAAAGAATGGTGATGATTGGGAAAATCAAATTAGAACGATCAAAAAGATAGAAAAAATTTATGAAATCAGCATTGTTACATTTCCTGCGTATGCTGAAACAACGATAGAGGCAAGGAGAAAAATAGAATCAGAAAAAAGAAGAAGGCAAGAATTACAAATCAAATTAGCATTATTGAATGCAGATTTAATATTAATGGAGGATTGAAAGAAATGAAATTTGAAAATGTTGCAGAGGCTTTTAATTTTTATAGAAGTCAAACAGTCGAAACGATCGAGAAAAGAGCAAAAGAAATAGAAAATGAAATCAGCAAGAATGAAAATGCAGATGTCGAATCACTCAGCATTGAGTTAGACGGAATGAAAGAAGCAAAGGCAGATATAGAGCAAAGTTTAAATCTGTTGAATAATGCAAAAGAAAAAATCACTTCAGTATTAGCAAGTGCAGACGCAGAAGGCAATGAAGGCAAAAATACAGATGATGATGATATTCTTGCAACGTCAGAATATCGAAGTGCTTTTTATAAAAATTTGCAGGGAAGGCAATTAACGGCAAAAGAACAACGAGCGATGAAAATAGCAAGAAATAAATTTGAGAAAAGAGCAAATGAATTTTCTACAAGCACAAACAGCGCGGCAGTTATACCAACAGCAACACTTGATGAAATAGTAAAGAAGGCAAGAAAACAAGGCGGCTTAATGTCAGAATGTCGAGCGTTTGCAATACCTTCAAAGATAGCGGTGCCGATCGGAACGCCAGCAAGTCGAGCGGCGTGGCACGTCGAAGGTGAAGAATCAAAATCACAAAAAGTAAGTCCAACAAGCGTAATATTTGACAGCAACGAAATATTAAAGATATTCAGCATATCAGCAAAAGTACAAACGATGTCAATTTCAGCGTTTGAAAGTTACTTGACAGATGAATTAGAAGCGTGCGTAATGGAAACGATCGACGACGCTTTAATAAATGGAACAGGCAGCGGACAAGGTAAAGGCTTGATGTCTATCACTTGGAATGATAGCAATAGTGTTACAACGTCAATTAATATCACATATAAAGACGTAATAGCAGCAGTAGCATTATTGAATAGAGGATATGCAAACGGCGCAAAATTCGCAATGAATAATAAAACGTTATGGAATGTGTTTTATGGAATGGTTGACGTGAATAAAAGACCGATTTTTATTGTTGATCCAAAAATTGAAAGCATAGGTAAAATTTTAGGCTTTGATGTGATAGTCGATGATAACATAGCAGATGAAACAATCTTTTTTGGTAATTTTGCGCAGTACTTAGGCTATAATTTGCCAAATGGAATAGTGATAGAAAATAGCCGTGAATCTTCTTTTAAATCAGCATTGATAGATTATCGAGCATTAGCAGTGGCAGATTGTAGACCATTAGTCGAAGAAGCCTTTGTTAAACTTTCAAAATCAGAATAAAAAAAATAAAAGCTATATCGTCAAGAATGATGATGTAGCTTTTTTAGGAGAACAAGAAAATGACATTAGAAGAAGGATTAAACGTCTTGCATTTAGACGCAGGGATCAATGATGAATTAGTTCAATCGTTGTTAAATGCAATACCGAATTATATTGAAGTAACAACAGGAATGGATATAGAGCAACAGGCAGAAGAGCCGATGATAAAAATTGTCAGTGGTTTTCTTCTGCAGCTATGGTATTTTTCAGATAAAGCAGATGATGTCAGCTTGAATAGAACTATAGACAGTCTTTTGAAAGCCATCACATTGAAGGTGAAAAAATGAGTGAAAGAATAGGACAGAAAATATATGACAGTCCGGAATGGAAAAAACTGCGCAGAATGTATCTTGAAAGTCGAAATTATATTTGTGAAAGGTGCGGAAAACCTGCGACGATATGTCACCACAAAGAATACATAACAGCGTCAAATATTAATGACATTGAAGTAACATTGAATTTTGATAATTTAGAGGCATTATGTCAGGAGTGTCATAATAAAGAGCATAAGCATAATTTTCAAGGTAAAAAGCAACGTCAAGGGTTTAGTGTTGCTTTTGATGAAAATGGCAATTTGATAAAAAAATCAGATGTATTTATTGTTTTTGGTGCTCCGGGTAGCGGGAAAACTTATTATGTGAAACAGCATAAATTAAAAAGTGATTTAGTATTAGATTTAGATTATATCTGCGCAGCTTTAATGTTAGAAGAAGAAATATACTTAAATCACGATAGCATTTTATCAGTTGCATTACAAGTACGTGAAACCATATATGAATGTGTAGAAAAAAGACAAGGCAAATGGACAAGATGTTGGATAATAACAAGTATGTCAGATGAAATTTTAATAAAAGCATTATCAATCAGATTAAAAGCAGAAATAATAAAAATTGATACACCATTAGAACAATGTATTAAAAATATTCAACAAGATGAAAGGCGAAAAAAAGTAACTGAAATATATTTGAAAATAGCGCGTGATTGGTTTGAATCCTCTACTAGGAAAAAAATTTTTTCTCAAAAAAATTGATCAAAAAATATTTTGATCAAAAAAAAAGACCCCCCCAGCAAAAAAATTTTTTTCTTTTTTTTCCTCAGCGCAGTCTTTGGACTCAGGAAAACCTCCGCAAGTGATTTTTCACGCGAAAATTAAGGAGGATAGAAGATGGCAAAAAGAATTTCAAAGGATATGAAGCAAATTTTAGACAAAATACCGAACGATAAAAAATCTATTGCTAAAGATGTCATTGATGAATTGATTTTTATGAAAAAGACGTTGCAAAATTTGAAAGATACAATAAATGAAAAAGGTGCTGTCGACTATTATCGTGGCAATATGCGTGAATCTCCTGCTGTCAAAAGTTACAATCAGATGATACAGCGATATTCTAACCTCTATGCTCAAATTTTAAAAATGTTACCGAAAGAAGAAAAAGCCGCAATGTCAAATGAATTAGCAGCATTTTTAGGTGCGTCGAAATGAATTACATTGAAGAATATTACAAAGCAATTCAGACAAAAAAAATTATCACTTCAAAAAGAGTAAGAAGGCAATATGAAAAATTGTTTAATGATCTAAAAAATTCTTCTGAATATCATTATGATGAAAAGTTAGCAATGAGACCGATCGAATTTATAGAGCGATTCTGCAAGCATAGCAAAGGCGAGTGGGCAGGTAAAGCAGTCAAGCTAGAATTATTTCAAAAGGCTTTTATAAATGCGCTGTTCGGCTTTGTAGACGCTCAAAACAAGCGGCGTTATCGTGAAGCCTTTTTTTATGTTGCACGGAAAAATGGCAAGTCAACATTGTTAGCTTGTATTGCTTTATATTGTTTGATCGCTGATGGTGAATCAGGTGCAGAAATATATAGCGTTGCAACGAAAAAAGATCAAGCAGCTTTAATTTTTAATGAAGCCGTCAATATGGTTAAACAATCAGCAGACCTGCGAATGAATGTAAAAAAACGAAAGTCGGATTTATATTTTGGTTTAACCTTCAGCGTGATGAAACCATTAGGCAAAAATTCAGATACTCTTGACGGCTTAAATTCAAGCCTTGTTATCGTTGATGAATTACATTCAATACAAGATAGAAATCTGTATGAAGTAATGAAACAATCACAATCTGCACGTCGACAACCTTTATTAATTTCTATCACTACTGCAGGAACATTACGTGAATCAATCTTTGATGATATTTATAAATATGCGATCGGCGTTGCAGATGATACCATTGATGATAAATCCTTTTTGCCGATCATTTACGAGCTTGACGATAAAGAGGAATGGATCAAAAAAGATTGTTGGCAAAAAGCGAATCCTGCACTTGGCAGCATTAAAAAAATTGATGATTTAAATGCAAAAGTGAAAAGAGCTATTCAAAGCCCACGCGATTTAACCGGCGTATTAGTCAAAGACTTCAATATTATTGAAAACCGATCGACGGCGTGGTTGACCTTTGATGATCTGAATAATACTGCAACTTTTGATCTGAATTTATTCAAAGGCAGTTATGCGATCGGCGGTGCTGATTTATCAATTACTACTGATTTAACCTGCGCAACCATTTTATTAATGGATCAATCTGAAAATCGTTTTGTCAGTCAAATGTATTGGTTACCTGCTGATAATTTTGACATTAGAGTTAAACGGGAAAAAATTCCCTATGATAAATGGTTAGAAGAAGGAAAATTGCGATTATGCGCAGGTAATACGATTAATTATTCAGATGTTACAGCTTGGTTTATTGAGATTGTCGAAGTCTACGAAATTACACCTGCTTGGGTTTATTATGATTCTTATTCTGCTAGATATTGGATTGAAGAAATGCAAGCAGCTGGCTTTAATATGATTCGTTGTATTCAAGGTGCCAAAACTTTATCATTGCCGATGCAAATGCTTGGTGCTGATCTAAAAGCTAAAAAAATTAATTACAACAATAATTCTTTACTCAAATGGTGTATCAGCAATACAGGGATCAAAGAAGATCGCAACGGCAATATTGTTCCTATTAAATCGCAAAATCCTAAATTCAGAATTGACGGACTTGCTAGTTTACTTGACGCTTATGTCGGACTATACGAGCATTATAACGAATATAAAAATACGATTATCAGGTGATGAATTATGAAACAAAGACAATACAAAAAAAAAGATAAAAAGGCTTTCATTATAAAGAAAATCATTGCAGGTAAAAATTCACGTGGCGACATTATCGAAGATCATAAATCAATTAGTGATGATTCTCCTTTATGGTGCTTTACTCAAAATCTTGATGGCAGAATTACAGATAATGCGCTTGTTTTGAAAAATGAAGAAACAAGACTTTTCGTCTTTAATTATCGTGATAATATTCGTCAAGGTGATCTGATTCTTTTTAATAATGTTGTTTATGAAATTACAAGGGTTTTTATCGCTGATGAATATACATTTGAAATCTATGCTTATGTGAAAAAAGTTGACATTCCGTTAAAAAATTTTTTTAGTCAATGATCCTGTCAATCTTGTCAAAAAAAAACGTTATAAACTATGATAAATCCTTGCTTTATCGCAAAAAATCAATATTGTTTTTTATAATATTAACATTCTTGCTTAGAATGTTTATATTTACGCCAAAAAATGAGATTAGCCCGTGCTTTTTTTTGCACGAGCTTTTTTATTTCATTTCTTCGTATCTTCATATAACTTTGATGATATTGACAAACATATTTCTTTTTTTTTCTCTAATGTTGCTGCGTCTACTTTTTTCTTTGTCTTATTCGTGAAGTTTATAAATGCGTCTTTAGTTGTGAATACGACGATTTTATTTTGCTTGTCATTCAATAATACTTGTCCTGTTTTTGAAAATGTTAATTCGTCAGATTGTGGCAATATAAATAGAATTGATTCGCTATCTTGATCCTTTTCGATTTTATATTCTCCTATTGATAACCAAAAATTTTTTGCCTCTATATATTGATGAATTTGATTAGGTTCATAGTTTAATAATAAGTCGATCGACGTATTCAGAATATGTGAAATATTAATCAGATTTTTTATCGAAGGTTCACGTTTTCCTTGCTCATAAAGCATATAAGAGGTAGGTGAAACAGCAAGTTTTTTAGCCATTTCAGCTTGCTTTAATCCTTGTGATAATCTTAATTTCCGCAACCTTTCACCTAAAAATTTTCTTCTTTGATTTTCTAAAGCAGAAATCATAATATCACCTTCTTTTTATTCTTTTTATTTTACAACATTTTCATATACTCTTAGTAATTATAATTTATTGTCATACCTATTACAAGACTATTGACAATTATTTATTCATAATATAAACTTAAAGTATATTTTATATTTAAAGTTTATAAAACAAAAGTGAGATGATAAAATGGTATTAATTGATTCTAATGCTTTTCGTAATATTTTAATTGATCGTCAACTCAATGTAAAAGACCTTGCAGATATGGCGACCATTCCGACTGCTACTATTAGTCATATTGCGAAATTTGATAAAAAAGTTACCTTTAAAACCATTGGTAAAATCTGCAAAGCACTCAAGATTGATCCCGACACCATTATTAAATCTGAAAAGGAGTGAATCACTTGCAAATTTTATTAGATCATTTTTT
>JAFUZV010000118.1 GCA_017476425.1 Selenomonadaceae bacterium | reverse complement strand
CAAATTCGTTTGATCAGCAATTCCACTAATCGCCTCAACGATCTGACCGATCTGTTTAGAACTTTCACCGAGTTTTTCAACAACTTCAGCTGCTGCAAGTACTGATTTTTCAATGCTGTTCATCTTCGACGCTGCCTCTTGCATTAATTCTTCACCGGTTTTAGCCGCCGCCGCTGTCTTCTCTGAAGTCGTTGCTACATTCAACGCTTTATCAGATACGATTTTAATATCACTTGATACAACGTCAATACTTCCACGAGCCGCCTCAATATCTTGCATTTGTTGAGTAATATCTCCGCCGACTTGTGCAACCGTTTCGGCAACATTAACCGCCGCTTCTGCTGACTGTTGAGCACTTGCAGTTAATTCTTCACTTGACGCGGCAACTTGTTCCGCCGTTGTCGCCATCTTAGTTATCAAATTACGAAGGCTTTTACTCATTTCATTAAATGCTGTCGTGAGATTTCCTATTTCGTCGCTTGATCTGACTTCTAAATTCTCTTGACGCAAATTACCTTTTGCAAGTTCATTAGCGTGAATTTCAAGCGCAGAGATTGGACTAAGAATAGACGCTGCAGTTTTTCCACAAACAACAAACGTAAGAATTAATCCGAACAATGTCAAGCCGCCAAAAATCCAACGAAGTTTATGAGCCGGAGCAAAAACAAAATCAGTCGGAACATCAAGACCAACAATCCAACCGGTTGCAGGAACTGTTACATAAGCGAAAACTGAATCACCAAATTTGCCTTCCATTTCAAAAAAACCTTTGCCATTGCTTAACATTTCGCTTAAATGTTCACCAACACCTTGAATATCTTTAACATTCGATTGAATCGCAGCATCGCCGGTTGTTGCAAGAACAACACCATTTTTATCAAAGATCAAACTGCGTCCTTCACCGTGATAATTTAAATTTTTTGCTTGCTCTTCCAAGACAGTCAAAGTAATATCATTGCAAACTGCACCGATAAATTGTCCATTTGATTTGATCGGAGCACCGGCGGAAATGATCAACTGATTAGTAAAAGTATCAATATAAGCATCAGTAAAAATTAAACCGCCTTTAGCTTTTGCAGATTGATACCATGGACGCTGACGAGGATCTTTAGTGCCTGTAACTTCACCGGCTTTGTAACCTGCAAAATATCCATCTTCAAGTCCCATTGTCAATTCAATAATTTCAGGATCAGAAGAGATTATTGCAAGATTAGAAATTTGTTTGATACGAGCTTGATCACCTTTCATTTCAGAAAGTAAATTTGCTTCGTGTTCCACGCTTGAACCTTTTTCTTTAAGCCAGCCGTTTATCGAATTGCCTTGTGATTCAACTGATGCCATCAATTCACCTTCAACACTCGTTGCAAGATTATCGTAAGCATTATTGTAGCCGACGATTGAAACAATCGCAAGCAGAATACCTACAAGTATCGTTAGAGTTAAAAACTTTTGTCGCAATGTCATATCCATAATATCACCACTCCTCACAAAAATTTATTGAATCATATTAAAAAACTATTTTAAATTTCTTCAAGCCGTTTGAAAATCCTTTTGATCAAAAAAATTATCTGAAATGCTTTTCACTTTACACAATTATTTTTCTCTAAACTTTTTTTGTAGACAATATCATTTAATCGTAATGATTAGCTGAATTTGCCTATATAGAAAAGCCCACAAAAACGAGGGCTTTTTTAATTGCAAGAATGGAGGAGTGCAAAATGGTAGTTAAGTGTTTGAAATGCGGAAGCTCTGAAGTTGTTTTGATGACTAAAATTGATGTTGATTTTCAATTTGACAAAAAAGGAGATATTGTACTTAATAATGATGTTAAGGACGAGATTTATTGGGGTGTGGAGTATGGATCAACTTCAGTCATCTGTGAATGCACAATTTGCGGTAAACACTTCAGTTATGATCAGTGGAAAGAATCATTGCAACAAAAAAAAGGAAATGATGAAATTTTTGAATTGAATAAAGACGTGAAAAAAAGAGATGAGATAATCTTTGGAAATTATGATCGAAAGTCTTATGT
>JAFUZV010000117.1 GCA_017476425.1 Selenomonadaceae bacterium | reverse complement strand
GAATTGTTGGAACCATTGCTAAACTTAGTCAAGGTAATGAAAAAGAACGTGAATATGAATATGCCACTTGTACATTAGTGAAAGATGACAAAGAAAAATTCCTTTTCACTCGTATTAAAGAAAAGGATAAAATTCAATATATCGGTAAAAAGAAAGGCAAAGTTGAGGCCGCTAAAATAAAAAGAAATTTTTCCGCCTCGTATCCTTATAATTTCGGTGATCTAGAAGTTACAAGACTTTTAAATGCAATAATGCCTAACGATGAAAAAATTGAAGGAACTGTAATTTATAATCGTGTAAAATCCGGAACGTTAAGCAATGGTCTTTACTACGTCGATTTAAAAGCTGTCAATCCTGGCAAGAATGCTATTTTTGATGCTATACGTTATTATTTCAGTGGTAATAAACTTGTTAAGATCGAATCAGGACAATATTATAAAACTGCTGAGGGTAAACTTGATGGCACTCGCAGCATAGTCAACATAACGGATTTTAAAAATACTGCAGAGGAAAAATATTTCAAGTTACCTGAAGGACTTGAAGATGTAACAAAACGTGATACTGATCAAAGCGGAGGATCAAACAAATGAAATTAAAAAAATTAATTGCTGTGCTCACTGCAGGAATTATCAGCTTGACTTCAATGGCAGCAAGTGCAGCCGAAAATCCAACTTGCATTTTAATGAAATTCACTGACGATACAAGATTTGCTAAAATTGAATCAGCCGCATCATTGTCAGATTTAGTTATGGAAAAATTACTTGCAAGCGGACAATTTAATTTCAAAGAAACGAAAGTTATTAATGCAGATATGGAAAATATGCTTTATGAAGAACGAGCCGCAGAATTTAAAAATGCTAAAATTGCTATAGACAGTGGAAATTACAATGTGCTTTTTGAAGGTCCAGGTTATAATCAAGAAAAGGCTCAGACGATAGCAACAGCACAAGTTGGTCAATTCGTTTCACCACAAATCACTTCAGCTATTGGAAAACAACACGGTGCAGATTATTTAATTCAAGGCACTATAATTAATATTGGAACTGGTGATTGGCTTGATATGTCTGTGGCGAATGCTATGAGTTATGCACAATATGCAATGATGTTACCAGGTTTAGGTACTGCAATAGGTTCTACATTAGCCGCACTTGGACCTATCGGAATGGTTGCCGGCTTAGCATTAAATGTTCAAACAAAAGTTACAGGTGTAGGCATTCAAGCAGATTTGAGACTGATTAAAGCTGAAACTGGTGAAGTTGTTTGGAGTAAAATGGTTACAGGCAAGGAGACTCAAAAGCAACGTTCATTAGCATTCATAAAAGTTGGCAGTGATAAATTAAATAATGAAATGTATGCTGATGCTATGGATAACGCTGCTGAAGTTATCGCTAATGCTATTATTGAAGATATTGGATCAGGTAAATTATTTTTGGAGAATGATAAACAATGAGAAAATTGATTTTAACAACTATTATGACTTTAATATTTATGACTTCTGTGAGTTTTGCGGCGACTATTGAAAAAAATACTTCAGTTGCCGTAATGGATTTTGGAACTCATCCGCAGGCAGTGCCGATCGATATAAATATTTTTAATGCCGGAAAAGCGGCAAGTGAATATGTTGTTGATGCCATTGTGAAAACTAACAAATTTGACGTTATGGATAAATCACTTGTTGAAAATAAAATTAAAGCCGAACACCTTAACACTACAGGTTTAATTGATCCTGACACGGCAAAGAGAATCGGTAAAATTCTTGGCGTAAAATATATAATTTATGGAAATGTCAACGATGTAACTTTGAGTGAGATCGGTACTGATCTTGTTGCAGGCGGTGTAACCGTATGTACTGTTAAATCACATTTAATTCTTAGAATGATGGACGTTGAAACGGGAAATATTATTTGTGCAACAAAAGGTGAAGGAAAATCAAAAAGTTCCGGCGGTTCAGTAGCATTAATTGAAGTTGGAACGGCAAAAGTTACTCAAGACAGTGTTCACAACGCATTGAAAAAAGCGGCGATTCAATCTGTTGACGTTCTGATCGAAAGGCTTTTCAAGACTAAGAAATAATTTTAATTTTAAAGTCAAAAAAATAAGATGTGTAATTCTAAATCAGATCATTACACATCTTTTATATTTAAGAAATTTTTTAGAAATCAGTCTTTACGTTAAGTTTGTTTCCACCATTTAAATTTGTTAAAATTCCAGAATCACCATAAATTGCATCACGAACAGCCTTACTCAGTGCATTTCGTACACAGACAGCATTAACTTGCATTGAATCGATTTTAATAAAGTAAGTTCCAAAAGAAGAATCGTCCATTGTGATAACGCCGTTTGAATTAACATTAGGATTTTCATCAGCATTGTTTACATTGATATTAACTTGTCTGACACCAACATAACCAGGTTTATTTCTGAAAGGCTTAAAAGTTATTTCTGCTTTACCTGATGAAGATTTTCCAGTTCCCATACCTGTACCGACGATTTTTAAAGTCTCAACGTCTACAAGTCTGACTGTAACATTTGCCGTTACGCTGTGCTTAGACATTACCGCCGCTTTACTTTCCTTAGCAGTCATACCAGTCAACGAGCCAACTAATACAAATTGTGCAGTTGCGAATTTTCCAAGCATCGGTGCTGCTGATTGATCGAAAAGTCCAGATTGATACATTGCCAACATTCTTGCTATCGCCGTCATTTGTTCATAGTCTACAAGATCAAACCAGTTACTTGCATTGAGTTGCACTATTGCATATTCAGCCGCACTTGAAAAATCTTGTCCTCTTATTCCTTCAACATTACTTTTGATCGCCTTATCAGTGAATTGCATTACTGCTACTGACGGGTGATCTTTGATATTTGCCGCTTCAACTGCACTTTCAAAGCTCACAAATAAAAACATTGCTAAAATCATTGAAATAATTTTTTTCATTGCGATTACCTCACTCTAAATTTGTATCATCTTGATAAAATGCTTTTGACGCTTCTCTATTAAAAATTTTTTTGACTTCTTTTGCAGCGGTTGATGCCATTTTTGAAACTGCCGGAGTTTGAATATCATTTTCACTTGCTGACATATTATCACCTGCTGCGTGAAATTCTCCTATAACTTCATTAGTTGCTGCGTTTTTAATTTTACAATCTATCATTGCTGTTGTCTTTGAAAGACCTGTATCATTCATTTTATAATCGCTGTCGTTTATGCTTGACCAGTTCGGTAACTTTATTGCTTGTGATTTATTCACCGTCAAATGACCGATAATAATGTATTCTGCTTCATTCGTCGAATCCATAACGTGAGTAAAACCACATTTAATAAGTTCCTCACGAATTGCCGCTTTTGTCATTGCAGGATATTTTTTATAAGTTTCGCCGCCGTCATCACCGTAATAATCAATCACAACTGCAATTTTCGGATCATTTAATGACATAACTAATTCAACATCTTTCATAAGCGAAGAATTTGGTTCGCTTGATACATCAACTTTCGCTTTAATTGTCACGTTGCCATTACTCTTATTTTTACTGAGAATTTCAAAATGATTAATATAACCTTGAGTCCTAGTTTTAATCACGTCTAAAATTAATTTTAAATCTCTTGCCTCTGATTCAGACTTTAAAACTAAGCCAACTACTTGTTCAACTGCTTGACGCTTTGCATTATTTATAGCAGACTTTTCATCTTTTCCAAAACCTGTTACCGTTACTGTCTCGGCAAAAGCCATATCAGCGAATGAATTTAAAATTATCACTGCTGATATTGTCACCATAATTAACCACTGAAAAATTTTCATTTCCTTCACCTCATTGAAAAATAAATTTAATAACTTACACAAAAAATTCAAGCGCTAATGGAATGGTTTCAATCTCAAGCGGCAATTTTGATCCAACTTCACCGTCAATATCACTTATTAGATCGTTCGTCGACGAGATTAAAAATTTTTTTGACTGCAAATGAAAAATATTTTCATTCTTTAGATTAACACCTCGTCCGCTGAAAATTTCTCTAGTGATTTTTAAAATGCTTCCGGCGTTACACTTTTTAACGACGATTAAATCTAATTTGCCATCATCGATCTTAGCTGTATCGGTGATTTTTTTCATACCTGCAACCGTGCCGCTATTCAAGACAATAAATAAAAATGCCTCAAGTTTAAAATTCACACTGTCAGCATTCACTTGAATATTTACAGCCTTAAATTTCGGAAGTTCTTTTAAACCTTGAATGTAATAAGCCGGCTTTCCAAAAAAATTTTTCAGTTTAACGTTGACTTCGTGAGCGATCGCTGTCATTGATCCGGCACTAGCGACATTAATAAAAAATTCTTCGCCGTTGACTAAACCAACATCAACACGACGAGTTTTATTAAGGACAATTCGATCAAAATAACTTTCAAGATCATTCAAGCCGAGATATGTTGCAAAATCGTTTGAAGTTCCACTGCCGATAATTCCAAGCGGAAGATCAATTTTATACTTCATCATCAAATTAACAACAGCGTGAAGAGTTCCATCACCACCGGCGGAAATTATTCCATCAACGCGGCTTTCATTCACAAAGTCAACAAAATCAAAATTATCATCGCGGCGAGTTCGATACATTGTCAAAATTATTCCTCGACGTTGAAAAGCCTCAATGATTTTATCAAGTTTAGATTTAAAAGCCGCTTGCCCGGAGATAGGATTATAAACAAGTAAAATTTTTTTCATCACTTCACCTAAAAAAAATTTTTTCAACTCATAATTTTATTATTCCAAAGTTTACTTCTGAGGACTTGATAATAATTTTTATCATCAAATTTCACAATATGCGCCGTCGTTTTAGCCTTGCAAATTATAATTTCATCGCCCGGTTGAATGTAAAAACTTTCTTGTCCGTCAAGTGTAACAATAATATCTTGATGGACGTTTGCAACTTCAAGACGAATTTGATCATTTTCACCGACAACGATCGGACGCATTTGAAAAGTATGTGCACAAATCGGAGTCAAAAGCAATGCTTTGATCGTTGGATTTAAAATCGGACCGCCGGCACTAAGTGAATAAGCAGTTGATCCTGTCGGCGACGAAACGATCAAGCCGTCAGCTTTATAATCAAGCAAATGAGTTTCATTAATGTATAAACTTAATTTCAGCATTCTAGCAACGCCGCCTTTTGAAACGACGACATCATTTATTGCATTGCCTAAATATTTTTCACCATATTCATTTTTGATATAAGCCGAAAGTAATAAACGGTTTTCAATTCGATATTCGCCGAGCAAAATTTTTTCAAGACGGCTTTCAAGTTCGTGAGTTTCAATATCTGCCAAAAATCCAAGCGTCCCGAGATTAATTCCACATACAGGAACTTCTTGACCGGTGAATCTTCTGCAGACACCTAACAGAGTACCATCGCCGCCGATCGACAACGCCATATCAACGTGGACACGCTCAACACAAGGTAAACCGAAATCATCTTTATGAAATTGTCTTGCTTCACTTGCAGGCATCATCAAACGAACATCTTTATTGCGATAATAATTAAAAATTCTATCGACGATCTCACCGGCACGCCGTTTACTCTTATTCGGAAAGACTGCAATTTGCATCATTCCGGCTTCAACGCCAAAAGCATTTCCAAAAATATTTCTAGCCATTAATCATTCAACACCTTGTGCGCTTCATCAACGATTTTGATAATTTCGATCTCGTTGAGGAGCGCAATTTTATTTTTCGTGAGGTAAATCAGATATTCAATATTTCCTTCAGGACCTTTGATTGGTGAAAATGTCAAGCCGTTAATTGTAAATCCGATCTCTTCAGCAATTTTGAAAATTTTTTCGATAACTGCAATATGAATTTTTTTATCACGGACGACACCTTTTTTACCGACATTCTCTCGACCGGCTTCAAATTGCGGCTTGATCAGTGCAATAATTTCACCGTCAGCACTCAAAAGATCGAATACAACAGGCAAAACTTTTTCAAGCGATATGAAAGCAACATCGATCGACGCAAAATTTAATTTATCGTCGATCATTTCACTTGTAACATTTCTGATATTCGTTCGTTCCATATTAATAACTCTTGGATCGTTTCGTAATTTCCAAGCAAGCTGACCATAACCAACATCGATAGCATAAACTTTCAAAGCGTGATTCTGCAACATACAATCAGTAAATCCACCGGTTGAGGCTCCAATATCAGCGGCGATCTTTCCGTTGAGATCGATCGCAAAAGTTTTGATCGCTTTATCAAGTTTCAAGCCGCCGCGACTAACAAATGGAATATCTTCACCGATAATTCTGATCACGCTGACACGATCAATTAACGTTCCGGCTTTGTCGATCTTCTTCTCATCAACTAAAACTTTTCCGCTCATTATGATTCGCTTTGCACGTTCACGACTTTCAAAAAAATTTTTCTCAACAAGCAAAATATCTAATCGTTCTTTGTTCGACATCTTTAAAAAATTTCTCCGATCAAAAATATTTTTCTCAATAGTTTAAAGTCTTAAATTAAAAATTGCAATAGAAAAAATTTTTTTCAAGACGAAAGATTTTTTTAATTGACGTTGAATAAAAATTTTTGAAAAAATCATTTTGAAACGAGATGAAAATTTTTGTTCAGATCATTTCTTCATCACGGCGCAACAAATTGTGAAGACTGCGCTAAAGTCTGTTGCACGAAGATCGAACATTTCGGCGTTAAAGTTGGTGAGCTGACGATCTTTGAAGACGTAAATATTCACGTACACTGCGGACAATTAACCGCTTTGATCGGTCCTAACGGTGCAGGCAAGTCGACACTTTTAAAAGCAATTTTAGGTGAAGTTGCCCACAATGGAAATCTTCATTATGTTGACGCTAAAAATCAACATACAGGTCACCCGATTATTGGTTACGTTCCGCAATATCTGACTTTTGATGTAACTGCTCCGACTTCGGTTATTGATCTTTTTATGGCTTGCCTCTCAAAAAAACCTGTCTGGCTATTCTCTTCAAAAAAAATTCGTCAGCACGTTATAGAAAATTTAAAACGTGTTAAAGCTGATCATTTGATCGATCGTCGACTCGGTGCATTATCCGGCGGTGAACTTCAAAGAATTTTGCTTGCTTTAGCACTTGATCCTGTTCCTGATCTCTTACTGCTTGATGAGCCGATCTCCGGTGTTGATCAGAATGGTCTTGATCTCTTCTATGAAATTATTGTTGATCTGAAGGCTCAAGAAGATATGGCGATAATTTTAATTTCTCACGATCTGGAACAAGTTGCAAAGCACGCCGATCAAGTTGTCTTACTAAATAAAAAAGTTCTTGCAAGCGGAACGCCTGAAGAAGTTTTTAATAACGAAAAAATGAAAAAAATTTTTGGAACGATCTTATAAAAAATATTTTGATTGACGAACTATCAAATTTGTGATAATTTAAGGAAAATTTTTTTGCTTGGAAGTGTAATTGATGGGTGTAGATCCAAAAAATTCTTCATTAAATCCTGCTAAAGATAATAAATCGAAGGTTGAAGAACTGCCGGAAAATATTTTTGTGCCGGAAGAGCCGAAATTTTCACTTGACGATATAATTTTGCCTCATAAAGTTAAAGATGAAATTTTAGACGTTGCAACTTATGCTGAAAATTCTCATTTAGTTTTTGAAATTTGGGGATTTAAGAAGACACATAAATTTTCAAAACGAATCGGAATAAATCTTTATGGCGCACCGGGTACAGGTAAGACTATGGCTGCGCACGCTATCGCTAAAAATCTCGGCAGAAAAATTTTAGTCGTCAACTATGCTGACGTTGAATCTAAATATGTTGGTGAGACTCCGAAGAATTTAAGAAAAGTTTTTGACGCCGGTAAGAATACGAACAGCATTTTATTTTTCGATGAAGCTGATGCGATTTTGAGTAAACGTGTAACGAATATGACTCAAGCGGTTGATGTCAGTGTCAATCAAACTAGATCAGTTATGTTAATGTTGATGAATGAGTATCAAGATTTTATAATCTTTGCAACAAATTTCATTGAAAATTTTGATCCGGCTTTTATGCGTAGAATTTCAATGCACGTTAAATTTGAGTTGCCTGATCTTGAATGTCGTCGTCAACTCTGGAAAATGTATATTCCTAATGAATTGCCGAACAATATTAATGTTGATAAACTTGCTGAAGACTACGAAGGAATTAGCGGCAGTGATATTTCAAATGCAATGCTTAACGCAGCATTTAAGGCGGCTCGCCAAAATGCAAATGCACTTGATGAATTGCTTGTCCGTGAGGCGATCGAAAATATTTTAGCAAGCAAGGCGGCAAATTCTCCGAAAAAAATTCAACGTAAAGAAATTTCAGAAGGCGAATTTTTGAAAGCCACAAAATAAATTATTTAAAATGATTGGAGAAGTGATTTAAATGGTACCTGTTGCAATATTGCTTGGTGCACTTGTCGGCGGAATACTCGTCGCGGCGAATTGGAATGAAGTAGTAAATTGGCTTGAGGATTTAATTCCGAAAATCAACGAAAAACTTGCAGGAATTACTAAGCACAAAGCTAAATTGTTCTCTTACATTCAAGATCAAGTTGTCAGCGTAATTCACAAGCTCTATTACAAAGAGAATGGCAAATTTTATGAACAGACAACTGTTCGTGAGATTGACGAATCACAAGTGCCGGAATGGGCAAAAGCTGAACTTGGTGAAGAAGAAACTGACGTTACTGATCGTTATAAAGAAGAATTGCAACTTGAAATTTAATCTACAGAGGTGAATAAAATGACAATCAATGCTGACGATATTAATAAAATCGTTGAGACAGTTAAAAAATTTCTCCACGATCTCATTACGCCTAATATGACGATTGAAAAGATCGCTGAAGTTGCATCGCCTAAACTTGACGAAGTTATCAAAAAGAATGCTGAAAAAGGTCTTAAATATAGCGCAGGCAAATTCAAGATCAAATATGTTGACGATAAACATTTTGCGCTTGAATTTGAAATGTATTTTAAAGATGATGCCGGTAAATGGTACAAAGCGGCTAATGAAAGTGAACCTCGTGATGCTGAATTAATTGATCCTGCATCGTGGAAAACTTTGACGGCGTTGAAAGTTGTTGAATTTCCGATCGGCTCTCCGAATGAAGAGAATATTACAGACGCTGCAGAAGTTAAATCAATTTCTGCGGCTGACGAATCACCAAAATCTTCAACGACTGACAAAAAAGAAATTACGCTTGAGAAATTAATGGGCGTTAAAGAATGAAAATAAATTTCTCAAAATAAAGGAAAAAATTTTTTATTGTCGAAATTTAAGAAATATGAGAGGAGGCTAAGTCGTGGCAGATTGTATTTTTTGTAAGATTGCAAACAAAGAAGCTGATGCAAAATTTATTTTTGAAGATGAAACCGTTATAGCTATTCGTGATCTTTCACCGAAAGCTCCGGAACATATTTTGATCATTCCGAAAAAACATATCGGAAGTATTAACGATTTTACGGACTCTGACAAAGATTTAATGGCTCATATAATGGTCGATGTAATTCCAAAAATAGCTAACGATCTCAAAATCGATAAAAGCGGTTTTAGGGTTGTGATTAATACAGGTGAAGATGGCGGACAAACAGTCAACCATTTGCATATTCACCTTTTAGGCGGAAGAAGCCTGACTTGGCCGCCAGGTTAAAAGTTTCATATTTCCAATTTTAATTTGTTTAATTTGATTTTTCGTGTGTCGAGATTGACATTGCGTCTGAATTTCGATACAAAAGGCTTATAGCATAAAAGCGAAGGAGGGTAGATCAATGGCTAATGAAGTAAAAGTTGGAAAGAATGAATCCATCGACAGCGCTCTCCGCCGCTTTAAACGTACTTGTCAAAAAGCCGGCACACTCGCTGAAGTTAGAAAACGCGAACATTATGAGAAACCAAGCGTCCGCCGCAAGAAAAAATCTGAGGCGGCTCGCAAACGCAAGTTCCGTTGAGAAATTAATTTGAGGATTCAATAAAAAAAGATCAGCGTCTTTATTGAGGCGTTGATCTTTTTAGTTTGCCTTGATTGTGTTATACTTAGGAAAAATTTTTTGAGGTGAGTTGTTATCAAAAGATATAGTTATGGTGCTTATGATCGTGAGAAAAATTTTCAGATAGGTGAGCTTAACGCAGAAAATGAGCGTGAAGCATTTCTAGTTCTTCAACATCAAGGATTGATCGCCGTCGAAATAAAAGAAGTCGAAAAAAATTTTTATGATAAATTTCTTGAGAGATTTGAAAAATTTCAGATCGGTGATCAATGGACAGCGTTATTTTTCCGTCAGCTTGCAACAACTCTTGACGTGATGAATTTGAAAGATGCGATCAATTTATTTTTGAGTTCGTGCAAAGATAATAATCAACGAAAAATTTTGCAGTCGTTAAAAAATGATATTGAACTTGGCAAAACTTTAGCGGAAGCAATGCAAAAATTTAAATTAATTTTTTCACATAATGTTATTCAAATGATGGTAATTGCTCAGAGAAGTGGAAGAATGCAAGAAATTTCAGAGAAACTTGCTGAACAACTCGAAAAAGATTATAAATCACGCAAAAAATTATATTCAGCACTTTATTATCCGGCGTTTGTCCTCGTCATTGCAATGATCTCAATAATGATTTTGATCAATATAGTTTTGCCGACTTTTGCAAGTTTTTTTGAAAGTCAAGGATCAGAATTACCACTTTTAACACAAATTTTTTTGAAATCAGCCGTTTTTATATCAAACAATATTTTTCTGATCATTCTGTTGATTTTGATCATTATCGCAGGATCAATTTATATTTACAAAAAATCGCCTCAAATTCAAATGTTTTTTGCAACGTCAATATTAAAATTACCATTTGCAGGACGATTAATCAGCCAGCGTGAATATATGAATGCTTTCGGATCGCTTGCATTCTTGCTTGAAAGCGGTGTACAAATTGACGAGGCGATCGGAATGGTTGCGGATTCAACGTCAAATTTATTTTTTCGGTCGATTTGGTTAAATATCAAGAATGAAGTTGAACGCGGTGGACGAATCAGATCAAAAATTTTTCCGCCAGAATATCAAGGCTTGATAACGACAGGTGAAGTCAGCGGAACTTTAGTAGAAATGCTTAAACGTTGTGAAAAATTAGCTGAATTTGAAGTTGAGGAACTTTCGGCAAAAATTCCTGTTAGAGCTGAAATTTTTGGAACGTTTTTTGTTGGGATTATCGTTGCATTGATCGTTTTTTCGGTAATTTTACCTGTTTTGAGTATAAATATTTAATTATGGAACAATTAATAATTTCGATCATTTTTGCAGCATTTTTGATCGTGATCGCTTTGATCGATTTAAAAAGCGGCTTGATCTACAATAAAATTTTATTAGTAATGGCGATCTCTGCAATAATTTTTGATTTAAGCGGCATTTTGATCGAAATTGATCAGGCAATGATCGCCGCGTTGATCGGTTTTGTGATAATGTATGTAATTTTTATTTTAAGTCGTGGCGGACTCGGCGGCGGCGATGTAAAATTTACCTTCGTTCTTGGATTATGGCTTGGACTTGACGGACTTTTAATCGCAATATTTTTATCAACAATTTTTGCGTCGATCGTCGGACTGATCACTTTCGCAATAAAAAGATCACTTAAAATAAAATTGCCGTTTGCTCCATTTATGTCGCTTGGAGCTGTAACGGCTTATTTTTTCAAAGAAATGATCATTTTAAACGTCTTCTTGTGATCTCAACTAATCCTAGCGGTGTCATATCAATAATTTTTGTTTTGACTCGATCTTTTTTTGCCTCTTCACGCAGAAATTTTATTAATTTTGCTTTGTGATCTTCTTTCGGCATATCAATAAAATCAACAATAATTATTCCGCCGATATTCCGAAGTCTTAACTGTCGCATAATCATTTCTGCCGCCTCAATGTTAGCTTTGAAAACTGTATCAGATAAATTTAAATCGCCAACAAATTTACCGGTATTCACGTCGATCGCTATCAATGCTTCAGTCTTGTCAATCACTATAAAGCCGCCTGATGGCAATTCAACTTCTCGATCGTTTAAGTGCAAAATTTCAGCAGAAATGTTAAATTTTTCAAAGATCGGAGTTTTTTCTTCATAACGATGAATTTTTTCAACTAAATTCGGTGAAATATGTTTAACTAATTTTTTGACTTTTTGAGTGATTTTTAAACTGTCAATTAAAAATTCGTCAACGTCGTTGGTTAATTCATCACGAATTATTTTTGACATTAAATCGTTATCGCTGTATAAAAGTTTCGGCGATTTTTTTTTGTTCAAATTTTTAGTTAATGACTTCCAAAACGTTTGCATTTTATAAATTTCTTCAATAATTTCTGATTCGTCGCATTCTTCAGCCGCAGTTCTGATAATTAATCCTGCATCTTTCAACTTCGCTTTTTGTGCAATGTCAAATAATTTTTTTCGATTTTGCCCGCTGACTTTGTGAGAAATTCCGATATATTTAACGCCCGGAATGTAAACGATATTATGTCCGGGTATTGAAATTGCCGTCGTTGCACGAGGTCCTTTAGTTCCGATCGCTTCTTTCTTGATCTGAATCAAAATATCTTGTCCGATCTCAAATGTTTCTTTCTTGCTGAGTTGGAGAAAAGCATTTTTATCTCTGCCAATGTCGACAAACGCCGCTTGAATACCCGGCAAAAAATTTTGTATCTTGCCTTTATAAATGTTTCCGATCAATTTTGCCTCGTCGTCGCGATCAACGTAATAATTAACAAGTTTATTATCTTCCAAAATTGCTACAGCCGTTTCGTTTCTCTTGTGATGAACTAAAATTTTTTTCATAAATTCTTTATTGCCTTTCAAAAATTTTTTGAGATTTATTATATTATCACGCAAAATTTTTGTAAAGCCGCCTTGAATCATTAAAAAAGTTTAATCTGAAATTCTGTTGCTAACTCTGACAAATTAGTTTATCATACTTCTGAAAAAATTTTTTAATCGTGAAGGTGATTGTATGGAAAATAAAAAACTTTGGGCAGGACGTTTTGAAAAGTCAACTGACGAAATGATCAATGAGTTTCAAGCGTCGATCAATTTTGACAAAAGAATGTATCACGAAGATATTGAAGGCTCGATCGCTCACGCTAAGATGTTAGCAGCGCAAAATATCATTTCTGCTGACGACTGCAAAAAGATCGTTGACGGCTTGAAAAATATTCTTGAGAAGATCGATCACGACGAATTTAATTTTAGTGTTGATCTTGAAGACATTCATATGAATATCGAAAAATCTTTGACTGATTCGATCGGTGAAGCCGGCGGAAGACTTCATACAGCAAGAAGTCGAAATGATCAAGTTGCGCTTGATACTCATCTTTATGTTCGTCGTCAAGTTGTTGAAGTTCAAAAATTGATCGTTGAAGTTGAAAAGGCACTTGTCAACGCCGCTGAAAAATATCGTTCAGTGATTATGCCCGGTTATACTCATCTGCAACGAGCTCAACCGATCTTGTTAGCTCATCATTTAATGGCTTATTTCTCAATGTTAAGCCGTGATCTTGATCGTTTTAAAGGCGTTTATGATCGTGCTGATATAATGCCGCTTGGAGCCGGTGCACTTGCAGGAACAACTTTTCCGATCGATCGTCAACGTGTTGCTAATGATCTCAATTTCAAAAATATTTATAACAATTCACTTGATGCAGTCAGTGATCGTGATTATATTTTAGAATTTATGTCCGCTGCGTCGATTTTAATGATTCATCTTTCAAGACTCAGCGAAGAATTAATTTTGTGGTGCAGTAGAGAATTTTCATTTATTGAGTTAGACGATGCACATTGTACAGGCTCATCAATGATGCCGCAGAAAAAAAATCCTGACGTGCCGGAACTTGTCAGAGGTAAAACCGGTCGCGTTATCGGTCATTTAATGGCAATGTTGACGACGGTTAAAGCGTTGCCGCTTGCTTACAATAAGGACTTGCAAGAAGATAAAGAAGGACTTTTTGACGTGATTGACACGATTAAATTTAGTCTTGCCGTTTACGCTGAAATTATTAACGGGATCAAAGTCAATGAATCGAATATGTTAAAAGCCGTTGAGGAAGATTTTAGCAATGCGACTGATCTTGCTGATTATCTCGTCAAAAAAAATCTGCCATTTCGTGAGGCGCACGCCGTCAGCGGTAAAATTGTACACGACTGCATAGCGAAAAATATTTATCTCAAGGATATGACGCTTGACGACTTCAAAAAATATTCTGATCTCTTTGCTGAAGATATTCACGAGGCGATCAAGCCTGAAACTTGTGTTGCTAATCGTAATTCATTTGGCGGCACGGCTTATCATCAAGTTGAAATGCAGATTATTTCAGCTCGTGAAATAATTTTTAGTCAAGAAAATTTTATTGAGAAGGTGAATTGAGTTGAAAAAATTTTTTGGAAAAGTATTTTTGATAGCGGTGACTTTGTTTGTAATGTCGATCGCTACAGTTTCTGCGCAGACTTTCGGTCAATCAGTCTGGACTGATGAAGAGCCGGACAGCTCTAATTTTGCTGAAGAAGTTTTAGAACTTGTCAATATCGAACGTGAGAATCAAGGACTTGAACCGCTGGAGCTTTATGATGATTTATGTGATCGTGCTGATATTCGTGCTGAAGAAATTATTGAATATTTTTCACACGATCGCCCAGACGGATCAAGCTGCTTTACAGTCCTTGACGGTATGAATTATCGTACTTGCGGTGAAAATATCGCTGCCGGTCAAATTTCACCGGAAGATGTTATGGATTCGTGGATGAACTCCGAAGGTCATAGAGCAAACATTTTAAATCCGAATTTTAAATATCTCGGTGTCGGTTATGCTTATGATGAAAACTCAACTTATAAAAATTATTGGGTTCAATTATTCTTAGGTTGATTGTTATGAAAAATTTTTTGAAAAAGTTTACAATCATTGCGACAGTAATTTTGATCTGCTTATCGTCAACAGCCTTAGCCGCTAAAAGTCAAGCACTAAATCGCAATGACTCAATAAATGAAATTTTACGACTTGTGAATATTGAACGCAAAAAAGCCGGAGTTAAACCGCTGAAACTTTCAAGAGAACTTTTGCGCCCGGCGGCGATCCGTGCAAAAGAAATTACAAAAGTTTTTTCACATACTCGTCCGAATGGAATGCCGTTTAACTCTGCTTTTTATGGAATTGATTATAAAACTGCCGGTGAGAATATCGCCGCAGGTCAAACAAGTTGTAAAATGGTTATGGAGCAATGGATGAACTCGCCGGGTCACCGTGCTAATATCTTAAGCAAGAAATATAAATATCTCGGAGTTGGTTATCTCTACGATTCCAAGACGGCTTATAAACATTTTTGGGTACAGCATTTCAAAGGTTAAATTATGAATCCGAAAAACATTAAAAAATTTATCGATCGCTGGATTGATCACGGCTATGAAAAAGGTGAAGCACAAAAATTTTGGATAGATTTACTTGAAACGCTTGGAATGAAAAATGTTTTGCAGAAAATCATTTTTGAAGAGCAAATCAACGGCAAATTTATTGACGCAATAATTCCTTCGCAAAATATTTTAATTGAACAAAAAAGTTCCGGGAAAAATTTAGATGATGCTTTTGATCAAGCGAAATTTTACGATAATGAATTGCCTTACAATAAAAAATCTCGCTGGATAATTTGTTCTGACTTTCAAAGAATAGAAATTCACGATATGAATAAGCCGAAAAATCCGCCGGAAATAATTTTGTTGGAAAATTTAGATCGTGAATATTATCGATTGAATTTTTTGATTGACAACACTGATGAAAATATCAAGCGTGAATTAGAATTATCGATCAAAGCTGGTGAGATCGTCGGCAAGATGTACGATGCACTTCATAAGCAATATATTGATCCGAACAGCGACGAATCTTTAAAGAGTCTCAATAAATTATGTGTTCGATTAGTATTTTGCTTGTATGCTGAGAGTGCAGGAATTTTCGGCAAGCATAAAATTTTTCGTGACTATTTAAATCATTTCAGAGGTCATAACGTCAGACGTGCATTAATTGATCTGTTCGCAGTTTTGAATCAGAAGATTGAAGATCGTGAACCGTATCTTGACGAATCGCTGAAAAAATTTCCATACGTCAACGGCGGCTTATTTGAAGATGATTTGATCGAAATTCCTAATTTGACTGAAGAAATTTTGAATTTGTTAATTGAAAATGCAAGCGGATCATTTGATTGGAGCGGAATAAGTCCGACGATTTTCGGTGCAGTTTTTGAATCGACTTTGAATCCATTGACCAGACGCGGCGGCGGTATGCACTACACAAGCATTGAAAACATTCACAAAGTCATTGATCCGCTATTCCTTGACGATCTGAGAAATGAATTTAAAAATTGTCGAGGCAATAAGAAAAAATTATTAGCATTTCAAAAGAAGTTATCTGAGTTGAAATTTTTAGATCCGGCTTGCGGCAGTGGAAATTTTTTAACAGAATCATATTTATCACTTCGGCGGCTTGAGAATGAAATTTTGAAAGAATTACTCGGCAGTCAAATAAAATTAGGCGAATTAGACAATCCGATCAAAATTTCGATAAGTCAATTTTACGGAATAGAAATAAATGACTTTGCAGTAACGGTAGCAAAGACGGCTTTATGGATCGCTGAAAGCCAAATGATCGCCGAGACTTCAGAAATTATTCATCGTGACATTGATTTTCTGCCGTTGAAAACTTCAGCTAAAATTCAAGAAGGCAACGCTTTAAAAATGCAATGGTCTGAAGTTGATTTTGTGATGGGTAATCCGCCGTTTGTTGGATATACTTTTCAAACTCCGCAACAAAAAATTGATCTTCAATCGCTCGGAATTAAGTCAAAAAATATTGATTATGTCGCCGGCTGGTATTTTAAAGCCGCTAACTTCATTAAGAATACTAAAATCAAATGTGCATTCGTCAGCACTAATTCAATTTGTCAAGGTGAACAAGTCGCCGCTATCTGGAAAAATCTCAACGTGAAAATTAATTTTGCATATCGAACTTTCAAATGGACGAGCGAATCAAATGATATGGCGCAGGTGCATTGCGTGATAATCGGCTTTGCTGACTTTGACGCTGAAAAGAAGATTATTTTTGACAGCGATCAAAAAATTTTTGCGAAAAATATTAATGCTTATCTGATCGACGCGGCAAATATTTTTGTTGAAAAGCGTAGTAAACCGCTTTGTGAAGTGCCTATTATGATGAAAGGCAATCAACCGACTGACGACGGAAATTTAATTATTGAGGCTGATGAGCTCGACGAATTTATTAAACGTGAACCGAAAGCAAAAAAATTTATTCGTCAACTGATCGGCGCAAAAGAATTTATCAACGGCTTGAAACGTTATTGCTTATGGTTAGTTGACGCTGAACCTAATGAATTACGAAAAATGCCGCTTGTTATGAAACGAATTGACGCTGTTAAACAATTTCGATTGAAGAGTTCCAAAGCTGCAACAAGAAAATCTGCAGAAACTCCGGCAATTTTTCAAGAAATTATTCAACCAAACAGTGACTATTTAATTATTCCACGTACTTCATCAGAAAATCGAAAATATATTCCAATCGGTTTTATTAAAGCTGATATTATCGTAAATAATGCCGTTTCAATTATACCGAATGCAAATTTATATCATTTTGGAATTTTAACAAGTTCTGTGCATATGACTTGGACGAAATTTGTTTGTGGACGCTTAAAATCTGATTATCGCTATTCTGGTCAACTTGTTTACAATAATTTTATTTGGTCTTCTCCATCATCGGCTCAATATCATAAGATCGAATTAACGGCAAGTAAAATTCTTGAGGTTATCAAAAATTTTCCGAATGCTACGCTTGCTGATCTTTACGACGATCGAACTATGCCATCAGAACTTCGCAAGGCTCACCGTGAAAATGATCTAGCTGTTTTTGAGGCTTATGGATTTCCAAAGGATATAAACGAATACGAAATTATTTCACGCTTAATTAAGAAATATAATAATGCTAGGGGGGGTGGGGGCATTCCCAATAAAATTTGATTCGTCATTCATTGAAATGAAAATTTGCGATCTCATTAAAATTATTTCTGATCTGCAATATTATTATTTTGGTGTCTTGAATAGTTCAATTCATATGGCTTGGACGAAATTTGTTTGTGGACGACTTGAAATGCGTTATCGTTATTCCGGTCAATTAGTTTATAATAATTTTGTCTGGTGCAAGCCGTCAGATTCTCAACGTCAAAAGATCGAATCAACTGCAAAAAAAATTCTCGAAGTCAGAAAAAATTTTCCAACGTCGAGTCTAGCAGATTTGTATGACGATCGAACAATGTCGATCGAATTGAGAAAGGCTCATCAAGCGAATGATCTTGCAGTAATGAAGGCTTATAATTTTGATCAATCAATGAATGAATCTGAAATTGTTGGCGAATTAATGAAACTTTATCAAGCGTTGACGGTTGACAAATAATTTCAATGTGATACAATGAATAACAGAAAACGCCTTGCAAATTCAGCAAAGCGTCAAGTTGCACCGACAGTGGTCAGCCCCATTTTATATTTTAAGTTTACAAGTCGAGAAGTTCAGTAGCTGCCTATGGGACTAGGCGGCTACGTTGCTTGTGAGAACTAATACAGTAATGATGGTAACGATGACCACCGCAACTTTAATCAGTTTCTTCATATGCAACACCTCAAATCTGAGGCTAAGATTGACCGCCTGCCATTGCTGGTGCAGAATTATTCTAACATATAAAATTCATACCGTCAATAAATTTTGAAAAATGAATTAGTGATCTTGCAGTAATGAAAGCATCCAATTTTGATCAATCAATGAATGAATCTGAAATTGTCGGCGAATTAATGAAACTTTATCAAGCGTTGACGGTTGACAAATAATTTCAATGTGATACAATGAATAACAGAAAACGCCTTGCGAAAGTAGCAAAGCGTCAAGTTGCACCGACAGTGGTCAGCCCCATTTTATATAGGTCTCGATGATTATAAGAAGTTATTCAAGTTTAGTAGTCGCCTTTGCTGGAACTTAGGCGGCTACGTTGCTTGTGAGAACTAATACAGTAATGATGGTAACGATGACCACCGCAACTTTAATCAGTTTCTTCATATGCAACACCCCAAATCTGAGGCTTAGATTGACCGCCTGCCATTGCTGATGCAGAGTTATTTTAACATATAAAATTCATACCGTCAATAAATTTTGAAAAATGAATTAGTGATCTTGTAGTAATGAAGGCTTATAATTTTAATCAATCAATGAATGAATCTGAAATTGTCGGCGAATTAATGAAACTTTATCAATCATTGACAGTTGACAAATAATTTCAGTGTGATACAATGAATAACAGAAAACGCCTTGCGAAATCAGCAAAGCGTTAGTATCAAATTAGACGATCGACCTCGATTATATATATATATAAGGCTATCTTGAAAGATTCTTGCAACCGTTCTAAGTTAGAGGCTTAGGCGGCTGTTTTGCTTGTTAAGACAAGAATTGTGATGATGATCGTAACGATCACGACAACCTTGAACTTCATAAGCGTCACCTCAAATCTGAGGCTTGATTGACCGCCTGTCTGGTTTTGATACCAACTTAATTATATCAGAAAAATTTCATTCGTCAAGAATTTAATAAAAATCCGTCAACATTTTTTGCTGACGGAATATTTTTTTAAATTGTATTAAGTGATTTAACGAGTCCATCTAATTCTTTAAATTTTCTCCAATTATTATTAACTTGCAAGAAATACATCAAATGAGGAAGAATTAATTTTAAAGAATATTTTATTTCTTCGACTACGTGATATTTCAAATTCAAAATTCTCGGTAGCTCATCGATCAAAAGTTGTAACTCCCAAATTTTGACATCTTGCTGAAGCTGAAGTAATTTATTTATGCACTTCAAAGATAATTCTTCAAAAATATTTGCGTCGACTTCACTAAGAATTTTATTTTTTAAATCTCGTGCTACGAAGAAACAAGTCAAAAATAAATCCATATTGTTTTTGAAAAGATTTTTAGAGTCTTCATTTAATGCGGCAATAGGCAAATTTGCAGGTAAGATCAGCGGTGACAAAATTTTTACTAAGGCATTCAATCGACGTTGATTCATAGCTTCAGTTGATTCTTGATCAAATTCACCTAACAATTTAAATCGTTTTTCTTTGTAATGCAAAATGCTGTCGTCATAAACTTCATTAGAAACTTTATTCGCAGCTTCAAACGCTTCCATTGTATGAGAATTTTTCAAAAAGAAAGCATCTTTACGTTGAGTTTTACCAAAATATTCTTCCTTCGACTTAACAAGATAATGATTTATAGCAATTCTTTTCGGCAGGATACTTTCAATGCCACCGAAATTTATTTTTCCATCTTCATCAACCGAATATCTGCCGTCGTAATAATATCCATAATGTGGATTTTCCATAATATCAAGACCACGAGGATTAACTACCAACTTAGTACAATTATTAGTCGCTGAACGCAAAAGAAATCTTTCAAGAACTCCTCGACTAAAATCGGCTTTCTCTTGACCGGCTGATCCAAAACATTGCCAGTAAATAGCAAGTCCTGAGGCTTGTTCGTCTTTTGATAAAATGTCATCTACTACTTCAATAACTGACTCATTGTTTTTAGGGTAAAGAAATTCGTCAGCATCTAAAAATGAAATATATTTACATTCAAATTTGTGTCTCCAAAAAGCATCGTTATAAGCCACCATCATTGTTCGTTGTCCAGGCAAATATTTATAATCAACAATACCTTTATCAATATACGGTTGCAAAACTTCTTTCAAATCGTCTTGACTTTCGTTATCATAAACATAAAAATGATCAACACCTGTGAGAAGATGATATTCGATCCATTCTTTCATATATGGAGCTTCATTTTGAAATACTGAAGCAATCGCTAAATTGTATTTGAATAAATTATTATCTCGTATCATTAATAAATTCACCTCATAAAATTTTCAAGACAATAAATTTGATAAATGAAATTTATTTAGATAATACTTTTTTTTTATCGTATGTCAACACTTTTTTAATTTCCTAATAAAAAAATCCGCTGATCACTTTAGATCAACGGAATATTTTTTTGTGATTAATTCTGCAAAAAATTTTTTAAACGATCAACATAAAGCTGACGAAAATTTTTATAAGTGCCAAGACCTTCAAAACAAATTCTAACTTCAAAACCTTGATCAATTAATTTTGTCTTCCACGAATCATTTTCACCGGCTATGTCTTCATTAACGTGCGTACCGCCATTAAATAATAGCGGTGCAAGTAAAATTTTCTTTGTGTGAAATTTTTTCAGACGATCAAGAACATTTTCAAAATTCGGCGTGTCGTTCGGCTCGATAACTACAATATGAATTTTTAAATTCTGATCGTCAGCAAGCCGCTGAAGATTTTCATAAACTGAATTGTGTCGATGTGGTGAGCCGTGCCCGATCAAAATCAATTCTTCATTCTCATTAGTTTTGAAACAATCAATGATAACCTTAAACGCTTTTTGATCAAATTCTGTATCACAATTCAAAGTGAATAGCGGCGGCAAAATTATAATCTCATCACTAGCGAAAATTTTTATCTTGTTGTCAAATTCTTCACCAGGTGTTAAAAGTGACGGCAGAATATAAATTTTTTCGTAGCCTTCGGACTTCAAATCGTTGATCTGTTCTTCGATCGACAAAATATTTAAGCCTTGAGAATTTAATTTGCGGCGAATGAAATTAGAAGTGAAGGCTTGACGAACTTCAAAATTTTTAAATGCCTTGCTAATATCATCTGCTAATAAATCGATCGTCTTTGCTCTTAGTTCCTTATTAATCACTCCGAAACTCGCTAATATTATTGATAATTTCATTTTTCTAACCTCTTGACTGATTTAAAATTAAAAATTATTATGTTATTGATTTTTAATAATGTTTAAAAATTCATAAATCCTATTCATAACGCTTTTATTTTATCATAGAATTTTATTTTATCAATTGCAATTTCATAGGAGTGTTTCATATGATCAAATCTAAATATTTTCCAACCGGTGAAGAATGTGTATCTGATATTTTTAATTTTGATTTTAATGTTGAAGTGCCTTCAGATGTTTATGATTCTGCCGTTGCAGCTTTGGAGAAAAAAATAGCAAATGGTGAAGTCAAAGGTGTAGTTTCGAGCGAAGAAGCGAAAAAAATTATCCTTCGTGGTGAATATCCTTACGAAGTAGCAAAAATTATCGCAAAATCCGAAAAAGTCGAGGCTCTTAAATTCAATGAAATAAATGGTGAGATTTTTACAACCAGTTCGGTGAGCATTTCAACTGAAATGAATTTTGCCTTTGCAACTTGGAATTTTTATGATAAAGAATCAGCAATTGATCGTGTAATTTTATCTTGGCTTGCTAATAACGGATCATTGCCGGAATTTTTATCAAAAGATATGCAAAAACTTCAGTTAAAAGACGGTGTAAATCTTGAAAGCGACTTAGCTAAGAAATTAGCACTTGAATCTGAAAACTTTATTGAAGACAATCTGCCGACAAATGAAACGTTAGCAACTGACAATTCTTTAATTAATTCTTTAGTCTCAAAAATTATAAGTGTTACTGAAGAAGCAGGTTTCTTTATTAAGTATGGATCAGATGCCATAGATTTTTTTGATGGTCGTATTTCAGCTAAACAATTTTTAAAAAATGTTGCAGTTACTACAGCAGGTGCCGCAGGAACTGCTCTCGGAGTAGCCTCAACAGCCCTTACTAATCCTATTTTTGTATTTGTACAAGGTTATGGCGGAAAAATTTTTTTCAAAGAGAAGATGAAAAGTTTTTTGGACTTTTTTATAGAAGACGATAATAAAAAAATGATGGATATATTTACTAATGAACTTGTCAGGCAATTGAATGGAAAATTTTTAACGCCTTTTGAAATGGGAATTTTATCTGAAACTATTCGTGATGACATCAATAAAAATGCTTTAAAGGAAATGTATCAAGGCGGAAGTTTTGAGAAACGTAAAGAATGGGCGCATAATTATATAAAAAATCGGCTTGAAGACATTTTTAATCAAAGATTTATTGTTGAAAGACCATCAGTGCAAGATTGGCAAGACGGTTTTCAACGTGTTTTGAACAATAAAAATATTCTTGAAGAAATCGAAGCAAAGCGTAAAGAATCAATAGCAAACATACAAGCAAAACTTAAAGAATATAAATTAAAACTTTCTGATCTCGGTTCCATTGTTAGTGCTGTCAATGATATAAATAAACCTCAACTTGCTGCTGAACGTATTTTAGAAAAAATGCAAGTTGATGAGCAAAACTATCAAAGATTAAATCAGACTTTATTAAAAAGGCAAGAAGATTTAAAAGATGAACTTCATAGGATGTTATTAGATATGGAGGGAAAAAATTTTGGAAAATAAATTAACAGTCATTGACGGATCAAACGCTCCGCAAAAAAAATTTTTTGAGAATAAATTAGCAGTTGTTGATATTAAAAACCTTTCACCGCAAGAAATTACAGAAATTGACAAGCAAGTTGATGATCTTATCGAACGCCACAAAGATAATCGTTATGAAATTAATTCTCTTGTATTTGATGGAGTAGCAGCTTTGACGGCAAGTAAAAATCTTACACAAGATATAAATTCACAAGGAACTTTCAAACGTTTTCTAAAAAGAATTACAGGTGAAAACGCCTCAACTCAAGATGAAATTAACAAAAATTTAATAAAGTCACAATATGCAATACAACAGATTTTACAAAAAATCGCTGAAAAAAATCTAATGACTTTTGAATTAATAGCCGCTGTTAATAACAAACTCAATGCACATATAATTAATACCAATATTAAGGTTAATGATATTTATTATACAATGTCGTCATTTTTAAAAAATACTCGTGCTGAACTTGTTAAGAAAATCAGTGGAATTGAACAAAAAGTAAATTTACTCACTTGGCAAAATTCTATCGAATATCAAATTTATAATGGTGTTGAATATCGTCTACTTGACGATGCAACTAAAATTGTTTGTATCATTCGTGATTTTAATTTGATAACCGGCGGCAAACCTACTACTTCAGATTTACTTTTACTTAAAAGCGCAATGGCTACAGTTGGTATCGATCCAAATAACAAAGTGAATTACGAAAAATTTATTAGTCAAGTCGGATCAAATATTCTGCTTTATGATCACCTGTTTGATGACGATTCTAAACTTGCTCGCTTTGCATCGAAGAATGAAACTATTACTCTAGATTTAAGAAAAGCTAAATCTTGTGCAGGAAAAAATTTTATTTCCATTTCAGAATCAAAAAATCCAACTGAAGGAACTTTAAAAGATTTTAATGACGAAATTACATTTTCAGTAGCAGAAAAATTTCTGACTAAAGAAAATATAAATACTCGCAGTTTAATTACACAAAATTATTCAGTCAATAATTATGAATTTATCGTCGATCTATTCTACAACTTAGAACAATTAAGATATGCAAAGGCAATTCATACAAAAATTCAAAATGCCGCAAAACTTTTTATGAATTTTGAAATAAAAAAAGCTCTTCCAATTTTGGATGAGCTTGCGTCAAGAGATAATGTCTATGCACGTTATATTCTTGCGATAATTTATAATGAAGGACTTGAAATCGAAAGAAATTCTGATCTTGCGAAAGAAATTTTAGATGAAAATATTCTTAGTGATGATGCTTGTTCCATTCGTTATGGCATTGAATTAGGACTTGTTTTAGACGCAGAATTTAAAAATTATCTTAATGATCTGATCGTACTTGCAGATAACGGCGGTCTTTTTGCACAATATGAATTAGCAAAATACTATTTAGATCAAAAAAATTATCCACTTGCAATAAAATATTTCGACATAGCCGCAGGACAAAATTATTTTCTTGCACTTCATAATCTCGGATTAATGCACTTTAACGGTCAAGGCGTTGAAATGAATTATAACATTGCAAAAATTTGTTTTACTAAAGCTGCTGAAATAGGCTATTCAAAATCAATGCTTTACTTAGGAAATATTTATTGGACAGGTGATTCAGTTGTAACTGTCGATAAAAAATGTGCTGCTGAATGGTATATGAAAGCCTACGATAAAGGTATTTATTCAGACGAATCAATAAATCGTATAGGAAATTATTATAACGATGAAAAAAATTATTCAGAGGCTTTGAAGTGGTGGCATATCGGTGAAGATAAGAATTATTCTTTGTGTCTTGAAGATTTAGCTAATGCTTATTATTTAGGTGAAGGTGTTGAAAAAAATTATCAAACAGCTATTGATTATTTCAAGCGTTCCATTGAGACGGGATTAAATAGTGGTTATCCTGAAGAAATTATCGGTGACATTTATTTTGAAGGTGGTTATGGTGTAACTGCTGACAAAAAACAAGCCGCTGAATATTATAAAAAAGCCTACAAAAAAGGTATTAAATCAGATGAAACGATAAATCGTATAGGCAATTATTATAACGACGAAGAAAATTATTCAGAGGCTTTGAAATGGTGGCATATCGGCGAAGAAAATAATTATCCGCTTTGTATATCAAATTTAGGCTGGGCTTATCGTTATGGTAAAGGTGTTGATGAAAATTATCAAATTGCCGCTGATTATTTTAAACGCTCTATTGAGGCAGGATCAAATAGCGGTTATCCTGAAAAAAATCTTGGCGATATTTATTTTAAAGGCGGATTTAATGTAACTGCTGATAAAAAACTTGCTATCAAATGGTATAAAAAAGCCTATGAAAAAAATTTTCACTCTAACGAATCAATAAATCGTATCGGTAAATATTACAATGGTAAAAAAAATTATTCAGAGGCTCTTAAATGGTGGAATATCGGCGCAGATAATAATTATCATAAGTGCCTTGAGAATTTAGGAAATTTTTATTATTTTGGTAACGGTGCTGATAAAGATTATAAAAAAGCCGTCGAATATTTTAAGCGAGCCATTGCAGCCGGTTCAACTAATGGTTATCCTGAAAAAAATCTTGGTGATATTTATTTGAATGGTTTATCTGATATAAATGTCGATAAAAAACAAGCCGTTGAATATTATAAAAAAGCCTACGAAAAAGGAATTTATTCAGATGAATCAATAAATTGTATCGGTAACTATTATAATGACGAAAAACAATCTTCAGAGGCTTTGAAATGGTGGCGTATCGGCGAAGACAAAAATTATCCTTCTTGTCTTTTTAGTTTAGGTTTGTATCATACAGGATCAACTGCTATTGATTATTTCAAGCGTTCCATTGAAGCCGGATTAAATAATGGTTATCCTGAAGAAAAAATCGGTAATATTTACCTTGCAAATGGCAATAGTAGTTTTCTTGATAAAGAAGGAAATTTTGAAAAAGCTGTTGAGTGGTATGAAAAAGCTCGTGCTAAAGGTATAAATTCAGATACTTTAATTAAAAATTTATCTTTTGCAGAATTTAAACTCGGTGATAAGCGTAGTTACAGTTTTTTTGAGAATATCGACTATAACAAGGCGATAGAATGGTATCTGAGAGCTTATGAGCACGGTCAAAAATGTATCCATCGAATTGCAGATTGTTATGACGAACTCAAAAATTATGATGAGGCAATTAAATGGCTTCGTAAAGGTAAAGAAGAAAACGAAAGAATGTCCATATTTAGTTTAGCGTATCATTACAAAATCGGAAAAGGTGTTACAAAAAATTATTCAACAGCAATAGAATATTTTAAACTTTGTATAATTGACGGTAATGGTGGCAGTGAATATTATATCGCTGAAATGTATTTAGAAGGCGGCTATGGAATTACCGCTAATCGAACTGAAGCGGTAAGTTGGTATTGGAAAGCCGCTAATAAAGGTGATGAAGATTCAAGAAAATGGCTAATTGATAATGATGACGTTAGTATATTTACAAGAATGAAATGGCTTGTGACTTAAAATTAAACCTCAATGAATAAATTAATTTGTCATTGATTCTATAGTGCTAACAATATTTCTGCAAAGCGATTCTAATTGTTCTTGATCCGGACCTTCTGCCATTACTCTAATCAGCGGTTCCGTGCCGGACGCTCTAACTAAAATTCTGCCGTTATCACCTAATTCATTTTCAGCCGCCTTGATCGCCTGTTGCACTTCTTCTGATTCATATGCAGATTTATCTTTGACTCGAACATTCAAAAGCACTTGCGGATAAGTTGTCATTAAAGCGTTCAACTCGGACGCTTTTTTATTTGACTTTTTGATCGCTGTTAAAACTTGCAAGGCTGTAATTAAACCATCTCCGGTAGTTGAATGCTCCGTAAAAATTATATGACCGGATTGTTCACCGCCGAGTGTATAACCATTCTTGATCATATTCTCAAGGACATAACGATCGCCGACGCTTGTAATTTCAAAATTGCCGCCGAGATTATGAATTGCTTGACGAAAACCGATATTCGCCATCACCGTAGTTACAACAGTTTTTTTCGGAAGAGAATTATTTTTGATCATTTCAGTTGCACAAATTACAAGTATATGATCGCCGTCAATGATTTGACCTTTCTCATCAACACAAAGACAGCGATCAGCGTCGCCATCGTGTGCAATTCCAAGATCAGCGTGATTTTCAATTACAGCACGTTGAAGATTTTCAATGTGAGTTGATCCGCAGTTATCGTTAATATTAATACCGTTCGGCATTGTACCAAAAGCGATAACGTGAGCTCCGAGACGTTGAAGAATTTCCGGCATAGCTTCATAAGCCGCACCGTTTGCACAATCTAAAACGATCTTCATTCCGTCGAAACGCTGATTAGTTGTCTGCATTACGAATTTAATATAATCGTCAAGCAAATTATGACGATATTCAACGTGACAAAGTTTATCACCAGTTGGTCGCGGTAAATTATCATTCGTTTCAATGACGTGTACAAGTTCCTCAATCTCATCTTCGACAGCGTCAGGCAATTTATAACCATCGCCGCCGAAAAATTTTATTCCATTATCGTAAAATGGATTGTGAGACGCTGAAATAACAACACCTGCACGAGTTTCTAATTTCCTGGCAAGATAAGCAACTGCAGGAGTTGGAATTATTCCGGCAATGATCGCACGACCACCGGCTGAACAAATTCCGGCTACTAATGCAGACTCTAACATTTCACCAGATATACGAGTATCACGACCGATTAAAATCGTTGGTGTAGACTTTGATTCCTTACCGAAATAAATTGTTGCCGCTCTACCGAGTTTATAGGCAAGCTCCGGCGTTAATTCAACATTTGCTTTACCTCTAACGCCATCTGTTCCAAATAATCTAGGCATTAAATTTCCTCCAATATCAAAAAAATTATTTATTCATTGATTCGACAAACTTCAAATAATTGATCGCCGCTTTCATTCCGTCAAGTGCCGAGCTCATAATCCCGCCGGAATATCCTGCACCTTCACCGATCGGATAAAGTCCTTCGACATTGATCGATTGAAAATTTTCTTTGTTGCGAAGGATTCTACAAGGTGAAGACGTTCGAGTTTCAACGCCGGTCATAACGACATCATCAGCGGCGAAATTAGGAATTTTTTTATTAAATGATCTCAAAGCATTTTCAAGCGTCGACGTTACAAATTTTGGTAAACAATTATGAAGATCAACAGCTTTAAATCCGATCGGATAAGTTGGAGTTATTAAAAAATTTTTCGATCCGCTGCGACCATTCAAAAAATCGCCGACACTTTGCACCGGCGCAAAATAATTTCTACCGGCAAGATAAAAAGCCAACGACTCATAATAACGTTGAAATCTTACGCCGCAGAGTGCATCACGTCCAAAATCAGCAAAATCATTCGT
>JAFUZV010000116.1 GCA_017476425.1 Selenomonadaceae bacterium | reverse complement strand
TTAACTTGTTGGAGTTGATCCAAAAAATCAGCAAGGGTAAAATCTTCATTCTTGATCTTTTGAACCATTTCTTTAGCGGATTGTGCGTCAAATGTCGATTGAGCTTTTTCAATCAGCGAAAGCACATCACCCATTCCGAGAATCCTTGAAGCCATTCTATCCGGATGAAACACTTCAAGCGGCTCTAACTTTTCACCCATACCGACAAATTTTATCGGACAACCTGTCGCCGCTCTAACCGATAAAGCTGCACCGCCTCTAGAATCACCGTCTAACTTCGTTAAAACAATTCCGCTGACTTCTAAAGAATCGTGAAAAGTCTGTGCAACATTTACCGCTTCTTGACCAAGCATTGAATCAATTACAAGCAAAATTTCATTAGGCTTGACGATAGATTTAATATCTGCAAGTTCTTTCATCAAACGCTCATCAATTTGAAGACGACCGGCGGTATCAATGATCACAACGTCATTAGCGTGTGAATGAGCATAATCAAGCGAATCACCGGCGATTTTAACTGCGTCGTGAATTGTTTCAGTGAAAACCGGCACATCAACATTTTGACCGACAACTTGTAATTGTTTGATAGCCGCAGGACGATAAATATCAGCTGCAACTAAAACAGGATTCTTGCCTTGTTTCTTCAACGCTAAAGCTAACTTACCTGCTGAAGTTGTTTTGCCGGAGCCTTGCAGACCTACCATCAAAATTACCGTTGGCGGCTTAGAAGAAATATTTAAACGACTTTCCGTACCACCCATAAGCTGTGCTAATTCTTCATTGACGATTTTAATTACAGCTTGAGCCGGCGTTAAAGTGTCTAAAACTTCACTGCCAAGCGCACGAGTTTTGACGGTTCTTTCAAATTGTCTGACAATCTTGTAATTGACATCTGCAGATAACAAAGCCATGCGAACTTCTCGCATTGCCTTATCAATATCTTCCGCTGTCAACTTGCCATGACTTTTGAGTTTTCTAAAAGCCTCTTGCAAACTATTTGATAGGTTTTCAAAAATCATAGTAGACTTTCCTATCTCTCAAAATAATAGACACCACCAGAAGCAGTGCCAGTGTTTTCAAAAATTGGAGGCGACACCCAGAATCGAACTGGGGCTAGAGGTTTTGCAGACCTCGGCCTTACCACTTGGCTATATCGCCATTTAATACCAACTTAACTTGATAATTACATATGATTGAAAAAAATAACTTTTATTGATAAATCAATCACACATAATATTTGCTTACTTTTTAAAAGTAAGTGGCGACCCGGATCGGACTTGAACCGACGACCTCCGCCGTGACAGGGCGGCATTCTAACCAACTAAACTACCGGGCCATTTGATAAATTTCTTGACAGTTTTTTTCGCTGTCAACGATAGCAATTATACACGGTAATTTTTATTAAGTCAAGAAAAATTTTACAAAATCATAAAAATTTTTCAATTAAATTTTAAAATCATCAACAAAAAAAGCGTTTCGATCAAAAATCGTTACGCTAAAAAAATTTTTTCGATTCGTTTACAATTTTTTATTTGAAATTAAACGATCCGAGTTCAAAAATTTTTCCGCTGACTTCAACACCGGAATCAGTTGAAATGATCAACTCCGGTTTAACGTCTTCTTTCGGGAATACAAAGAAACTTGCAACTTGTTCACCATTTTGGAAGAAAATTTCGATCGCTGTTCTATCAACGAAAAGTTGTACATTAAATTGATCGTCAGCATAAACTTTGAAACGTCTCTTGCCACGTCCGCCAAGTTTCATACCGGTACGATCGATCGTCACAGCTTGAGAATCTTTGTTAAAAGTAATGTCTGTCTGTTCATCATTATATTTAAGTGTCAAGCTGATCTGTTTTGCTTTGTTGAGTTTCATTTTGAGATCGATCTCACTTGCTGCTGATAAATTCTTTCTAATCGCAGTTGCATTTGATTCGCTAATATCGATTGAAGATTTTCTGAGTGCTTGAATTTCTTCCGCAGGCTGTGAAATAATTTTACCTTGCTTGAGAGTTAAGACTCGTGGCATAGTCAATGAGAATTTCCAGCCGAGATCGCCTGTTGGATATTCATCATCTTTATCAGGCATACCCATCCAACCGAGAAGAATATTTTTATCAACATTGCTGAAAACTTGAGGTGCATAGAAGTCAAAGCCTTTGTCAAGTTCTTCAAATTTGCCGTGAATCATTTCCATAGAGTCAAGACTCAAGCGACCGGCAATATAACCGGCTTGAAAAATATTTTGATATTGAAATTCTTCTTCTTCAAGACCTTGAGGACTGAAGATCAAAGCGTAATAATCATCGTCAAATTTCACAATTCCCGGACATTCCCACATATAACCAAAATTTTTATAATCAGTTTTGAGTTCACCGAGATTTTTCCAGTTATTTTCAAATTCTTCACGATAAATTAAAGCTGTGCCTGTCTCATTCTTACGTTGCACGCCGATCACAAAATGACGTTTGCCGCGATAAGTGAAGACGTTAGGATCACGAAAATGAGCGGTGTAACCTTCAGGATTATCCGGCACGATAATTTCATCTTTCTCAACGTGACCATCATTGACTAACGAGCCGAAACGCTGCGCAGAAGTTCTGATATTATTTTCGTCTTTTGAATTGCAAGTGTAAAGCACACGAACAGTATCATTTTCAACGAGTCCGCAGCCGCTGTAGCAGCCGTCTTTATCGTGCACGTCAGTCGGCCACAATGAAAGTTCCGGCATTGTGTAATTAATAAAATCTTTCGTCGTCGTATGAGCCCAACATTTATTTTTATGGACAACGCCGAGCGGATTCCATTGATAAAAAATATGATAAGTATCGTTGAGTTTTGTCAAGCCGTTAGGATCATTGATCAAACCGAAAGGCATTTCAAGATGAAATTGATTGTGCCAGTGATGTTTAAACGGAAGACCTTCTTTAACACGAAGATCGATAGACTTTTTATCGAAATGCTCCATAATCTCAGCTCCTCAAAAATTAATTGATAATGTGCAATGTGTAATGGGCAATTTAATTCGTCGCTCCTAATTACCCATTACCAATTAGTCATTACACATTAATATTATTCTACATTGTTTGAATTTTTCTGTCAATTCTAATAAATTATTTTTCCTTGCGTGGATAAATTCCGATCGTTAATTTATTCAAAAGTGGATAACTATTGCCGAAATTTCTAAAAATAACTGCGGCGATCAATGAGGCTGAAACCGTTGCAAAATAAAATATAATTGCGATCGGTGCAGTCATAATTCTACCGCTTGAATCAAGCAGCAATTTCAGATAGAAAATCACGAACGGGTGAAATAAATAAGCAAAATATGAATGTTTACCAAAGAATGAAAGAATTGATCTAAAGCCTTCAGAAAAATTATTGAAAGTGAAGATCATAAAAAAGAAGATCGACGCAGTGATAGTGTAAAAAATTCCGGCAGGCGATAATTGATGAGCAGTATTAACGGCGGCTTCAGGCGAAAAATTTTTAAAGACAATCACAAAATAATAATGACTCAATAAAGCGATCAACGAAATGAAGAATGAGCAACTGATCAAAAATTTATTCCTCTTCATAAACTCAAAAAATTTTTCAAAGTGAACGGCTAAATATCCGCCAAGAATGAATATGAAGACATAATGAAGGATCAAATAATTCAGTCTAAAGAATAGAAAATCTTTCAACAGCGAATCAGCAGGCAATGAATAAACGAAATTATTTAAAATCACGCTGTAACTTGAAAAGTAATTGAAGGCAATTTGCAAGATCAATAATTTGATTAGTCCACTTGCTGAAATATTTTTGATGATTGAAATCCATAGCGGCATTAGTGCATAAAACCAGAGTAATATAACTAAAAAATATAATTGATACTTTGCTAAACCGAAAAATAATATGCTGATTATATAACCTAATCCCGGCACGCCATAATTGTAATATAAATTATCGTGAATCAGATAGAGAAATGACCACATTAAATAAGGTATTAAAACAGTTTTGAATCGCCGTTGCATAAAACTTTTATAATTAAACGGTGAATTAATATCAAGGTTGTAAAATAAGCCGAAAGCAGAAATGAAGAAGAAGATCGGCACGGCAAAACGTGTTACAGTTTCAAGCACTGCAACGAGATGAATATTTGCTGACTGGTTCATTAGATATTGTGATCCGACGTGAATTGCAATTACTCCAAGCATTGAAATGCCTCTGATATATTCGATCGCTGATAGTCTTTGTTTCTTTGAATTATTCATAAAAAATTTTTTCCTCAATGTAATATAAAATTGATTCGCTAAATTTTAGTTGAAGTTTTCATTTAAGTCAACGAAGAATTTTTTTTAGTTATAATTAATCAAAATGTCGACAAAAAATTAAAAGATTGACTAATTCGCAGAAAAAGTTTAACATATAGCAGAAAAAAATTTTTTTAATTTGAAATTCGGAGGCTGAGCTTATTGACAAATATTAAAAATAATTTGCAAGCGTTGAAAGAAGAAATAGCTCGTGCGATTGAAAGACGACGAACAGAAATTCAAGATCAAAAAGTTACTTTGATCGCTGTAACAAAAAATCACGGTGTTGATCTAATGCGTGAGGCGATCGATCTTGGTGTTGATGAGATCGGTGAAAATCGTATTCAAGAGGCTAGCGAAAAATTTTCAACGCTCGATCGAAAAGTCAAATGGCACTTGATAGGACATCTTCAAACTAACAAAGTTAAACCGGCTGTTAAAATGTTCGATCTAATTCATTCAGTTGACAGTGAACATTTAGCGGAAAGCCTCAACCGTGCAGCAAAAGCGATTGATAAAGTGCAAGATATTTTGATACAAATTAATCTTGCTAATGAAGTCAGCAAAACCGGTGTAAGTGTTGAAGAATTTGATCGACTGATCGAAAGAGTTAATACACTTGAAAATTTGCGACTTCGCGGATTAATGTTGATTGCGCCGAACTATGAAGATGTTGAAGAATGTCGTCCGCTGTTCAGAAGTATGTATGAAATTTTTCAGCGTTTGAAAAGAGATCAAGCAGAAGATATAAAATATTTGTCGATGGGTATGACGCACGATTATAAAATTGCAATAGAAGAAGGCGCAAATATGATAAGAGTCGGCACGGCGATTTTCGGACAAAGAGATTATAATTTGTGATTAAACTCAAATTCAATTAACAAGTTAATTAAGGAGAATTACAAATGGGATTTATAGACAAAATTTCCGGTAAATTCGGATTGGTAGACAATGATGAAATGGAAGAGAAAATTGAGGAGGAGAAAATGGAACAACCTAAAAAACCAGAAAAGAGACCTGAACCTACAGTGATCCCTGCTTTCGGTGCTATTGATTCTAATCCTAAAGCTCCGATAGATAATTTTGTCGGACATAACGTCGTTGATTTTAATTCGCAAATTGCCTCAAGAAAATCTTCAGCTCCTATGGTTAAATCAAAGATCAACACAATCAGACCTAAGACTTTTGATCAAGCTCAAGAAGTTGCAAACAGTCTGCGTGAAAAAGTTCCGGTGATCATTAATTTTGAAGATACTGACACAGAGACAGCAAGAAGAATCATTGACTTTATCAGCGGCACAACTTACGCAATTAACGGCGATATTAAAAAAGTTGGTCAAGATGTCTTTATTTGTGCGCCGAACAGCGTTACAGTTACTTATTCTGAAGATGAGAAAAAAGTTAGCGGAAGTGTTCCCTGGTTGACGAAATAAATTTTGAGGAAAATTTTTATTATGGCACAAGATGCAAGAGAAAAAATTTTGAGATTTTATAAAGGCACTGAAGGCGAAGAAATGTCGATAAAATTAGTTGATCTCGCTTATCAAGCCTTGAAAAATCATAAATACAAATTAAGTGGATTTTTAACACCGTTTGAACAAGAGATCGCCGGAACTATCTCTAACAGTGTTGGTGATCTCAAGGTTGATTTTGACGGTGGTTATATTGGTGCTGAACGTCAGAGAGCGGCAATTTGTCACGTTGATTTTGAAGGTACACCGGCATTTGAAATTTCAGTTATAAAGGCTGCATGGAATGGTGAATTTGCAAGGCTTTCACATAGCGACGTTTTAGGATCGATAATGTCATTAGGTGTTGACCGTGAACATATTGGTGATATAATCGCAACGAAAGAATCAGCGAAAATTTTAGTTGATAAGAAGATGGCGGAATACTTCACGGCGAATTTAACGCAGATCGGCGGAACTTCCGTTAAAACTGTTATTGATGAACTTTCAAGCATAGCAGCTAAAGAGGAACGTTGCAAAGAAATTCGTGCAACAGTTGCTTCACTTCGTATTGATTCGATCGCCGCTGCCGGTTTTGGAATGTCAAGATCGAAAGCCGCCGCAGAAATTGACGCTGAAAAAGTAAAATTGAATTGGCAAACCGTCAAAAATGCTTCACAATCGATTAAAGAAGGCGATATTTTGTCAATGCGTGGTCGTGGAAGATTAGAAGTTGCAGAGATTCGAGGTCTTACTAAAAAAGGTCGTACAGGCGTTTTGCTTAAAAGATATTTTTAATGGGTAATTTGTAATGGGCAATGTGCAATGAAGAATAATTACCCATTACACATTATCAATTACCAATTAATTAAGGAGGCGAGGCAGTTGCTTACAGTTACGGACATTCAGAATAAAGATTTTAGAAAAGCGACGATTCGCGGTTACAGAGAAGATGAAGTTGATGAATTTCTTGACAAGATAGCGGCTGATTATGATAAAATAATTCGTGAGAATGAGAAACTCAAAGAGCAAGCAAGCTTGAATGAGAAAGAGATCGCACAGTTCCGAAAACTTGAGAAAAATCTTCAAGATACTTTAGTTGTTGCACAAAGTACAGCAGAAGAAGTAATGTCAGCGGCAAAAAAGAATGCTGAAGAGATGAGAAATAACACTCAACGTGAGTGTCAAAACATTCGTGAACAGGCACAGATTGATGCACGTCGACAAATTGAAGATGCTAACGTTAAACTTCGTGCGATCGTTTCAGAATATGATCGGCTTGTTCGTGATAAGAATGCTTTTCTTTTGAAGATTAGAACGGCACTTGAAACGGAACTTGCAGTAACTACACAATTATTAAATAGTATTCCTCATCCGGATAATGATTCACAAGTTAATTCACAAATGCAGCCGGTTTCAATGCCGCCAATGCAACCTGTGCAACCGGTTCAACCTATACAATCACAGCCGGTATCAACACCGCCGGTAATGTCAGAACCTTCATCAACACCGACTGATAATACCGTCGTAGTTCAAAAAGTAGGAAAAAGAGATCAGTTAAAAGGAAACAGGAACTAGTAAACTGATCCATAATTCTTATTAACTAATCCCTAATAATTTAAGAGGTGATTATTATTTTGGAGTCAATAATTTCTGTTTTGAAAAAGTTTTTGCTTGTAATTGAGTTGATTGCATATGTCGTCTTTGTTCACTGGGATAAATTTCTCTTCGTTGGAATAATCGCTATTGATCAATTCGTTAAAGGTATAGTTGTTGCTTCAATGGTTCCGGGCGAATCAATTCCGATCTTAAAACATTTTTTGCATTTGACTTACGTCTTAAATCCGGGTGCAGCGTTCGGAATTTTACCACATCAGCGAGAATTATTTTTGTTGGCAGGTGTAGCAATTCTGATCGGTTCAGCGATCTTCTACTCACAAATTAAGAAGTCTGACAGTATTTTAAGATTTGGTTTGATCTCTCTGATCTCCGGCGCAGCAGCAAATTTGATCGATCGATTTCAAAATGGTTTAGTCGTTGACTTTATTGACTTTAGAATTTGGCCTGTATTTAATATTGCTGACATTGCAATAGTCATCGGTGTTGGCTGTATGGTTTATTCGATTTTGTTTAATTTTGGTGAAAGCGGCGTTAAAAATCCTGTTCGTGATTAGGCTATGAAAAAATTTATTGTTGACGTTGCAGAGAAAAATCAGCGTTTAGATTTATTTCTGCTGAAAAAATTTTCGGATCAAACACGATCGCATCTTCAAAAAATGATCGCTGAAGAAAAAATTTTCGTCAATGATCGTAAATCGAAATCAAGTTATAAAATCAACGTTGGTGATACAATCACTGTTGAAGAATTTGATCCGATCGATCTTGCTGTTGAGGCTGAAAATTTGCCGTTAAATATTCTCTATGAAGACAGTGATATAATTGTTATCGACAAAGCACGCGGAATGACTGTTCATCCTGCTGATTCGATAATTCACGGCACACTTGTTAATGCACTTTTGTATCATTGCAAAGATTTATCAGGAATTAACGGCGTTATGAGACCTGGAATTGTTCATCGTCTTGATAAAGATACTTCCGGCGTTATGGTTGTTGCAAAGAATGATAAAGCACACGTTAATTTAAGCGAGCAAATTCAATCTAAGACGGCACGGCGGACTTATTTAGCGATCGTGCACGGTGAAATTGTTGACAACGCCGGAATTATTGAAGGAGCGATCGGACGATCAAAAATCGATCGTAAGAAGATGGCTATAACTTCTGACGGCAAGTCGGCAATTACTGAATTTAAAGTGCTTGAGAGATTTAAAAATTTTACTTTCGTTGAGTGCAAGCTGAAAACCGGCAGGACTCATCAAATTCGCGTTCATATGACCAGCATAGGTTATCCGCTTGTTGGTGATCCTAAATATGGCGGCAAAAAAAATCCATTCGACATTAATGGACAAGCTCTGCATTCAAAAACGCTTGAATTGACTCATCCGACGACGAATGAACGAATGATTTTTAATGCTCCATTGCCTGAGGATATGGAAAAGATTTTATTTGAATTGAGAAAAAATTTTTGAGAAGGTGAAGAGAATGACGGCGGCATTTGCAGAGAAAGCAGTGTTAATGGAAGCTGAAGATGTTCGGCGAGCATTAAGCAGAATTGCACATGAGATTGTTGAACGTAATAAAGGAATTGAAGATGTAATTTTAGTTGGAATTAGAACTCGCGGCGTTCCGATCGCTGATAGACTTGCAAGAGAAATTTATGATATTGAAAATAAAAAAATTCCTGTTGGTATCTTAGACATTACGCTTTATCGCGATGATCTTTCAACGTTGCCTGCGCCGGAAGTTCGATCAACTGAATTGCCTTTCGACATTAACGGAAAAATTATCGTCTTAGTTGATGATGTAATTTATACCGGACGAACGATCAGATCAGCACTTGATGCGATTATGGATATTGGTCGTCCTAAAACGATTCAACTTGCAGTATTAATTGATCGTGGACATCGTGAATTGCCGATTAGTGCTGATTTTGTTGGAAAAATTGTTCCTACTTCAAAGCAAGAATCAGTCAGCGTTAAGATCGATACTGTTGATGGTATTGACAAAGTTGTGATTCGTGAAGTGCAAGTTAATCGTTAGCATAAAGGCAGGTGTTTAATTATGAGCATACCGAAAAAAATTTTAGTTCCTGTTGATGGAAGTGTTCAAGGCTGCAAGGCGACTGATGAGGCGATTTTTTTAGCTGAAAAATCCGGTGCGAAATTAGATTTTGTTTATGTTGCAAGCGAAATTAATAAAGATATTCCAAGTCATTTGATCTTTGATCGAATCTGGGAAAAATTGCCGAAAAATATCGACGCGGCTAAACACGTTGAAACCGGCGCAATTCACAAAGCTATTTTAAAAGTTGCTGAAGCAGAAGGCTCTGATATGATCATTATGGGCAGTCGAGGTCTTGGAATTTTTAAAGGTGCGATTTTAGGAAGTGTTAGTCAAAAGGTTGTTGAAGAATCGAAAATCCCGGTGATGGTTATAAAATAATTTGCAAAAAAATTGATCCGTTGATCGAAAATGATCAGTGGATTTTTTTTGTCATTAAAAAATTTTAATATTTAATTTTGTTGACTTTGAATTTTTTATAAATTATTATGATGTTAAAATTTAAATAAAAGTTGAGGTGAACAAAATGTCTTCACAACAAGAAGTAATCAAAAAGTTTATGGCATCGTTGGACAAAACAACTTTAAGCGGTACAGCAGCTCTTGATGAGGCAATTAAAAATTGTTCAAATTTTAACGGCATTCAAGATGCGATCAATAACTTGGTTAGTGATTGTTCTCTTGCAAGCAGTGCAAATGATTTTCTTGTCGATAAGTGCGGAATTATTCTGGATAATGACGATACCGGCGCAATTACCGGCTCTGATGCAGGCGGCTCAAAAGTTAAAAATGCTGAAGATATTGTTAATGAAACAAGAACATTTGATAGAAATTTTAATAGAAATTCCTTCACTATAAAAAATTATAATATTACCTTTCAACTTGAAAAAGAATTTGATACTTTAACGGATAAACAAAAACATATTTGGCAAGGACTTTATACATTTTGGGTTGAAGAAAGTTTAAAACTTATTAAAGAATCATATGGATACAGTTTTGCAGATGCAGATGCCACTGTAAACAAAATTACTTTAGAATTTCATACTTCTGAAACGTTATCCGTTATGGGACAAGTCACAGGTCGCTCCAAAAATGGTAAGGCTACTGAAATTTCAATGTTGATAAATGTAGAACGTGTCGATAATCTTTCTGAAGATGACGTAAGCGGAAAACTTTGGCGCGGATATTATTTTGATAGAATGATAGCTCACGAACTTACTCATGCAATTATGAGGGCTAAAATTGACAATTATTCAAAATTACCAAGATTTTTTAGAGAAGGAATTGCTGAACTTACGCACGGAATTGATGACAAAAGAAGGAATTTAATTCAGTCTCTTTCAAATGATCCTGAAAACCTTAAAAAATATTTAAACTTAGATTCTGAGGATTTAGGCAGTAATAGTGAAGGTTATGCGGCGGGCTATATGCTCTTGCGCTATCTTGCTAAGCAAGCCGCTAATGACATTGATTCAAAAGTTATTTATGGTACAAGCGGAGCTGATAATATAAGTAATACTGTAGCAAGTGCAACAATTTATGGTTATGCCGGTGATGATACTATTAATAATAATTGGGTCAAAGCTACTAATGTTAAAATTTTTGGTGGTGCAGGTAAAGATTTAATTTATAATTCCGGTAGTGGTGCAACGATTGATGGCGGTGCAAATGATGATACTATCGATAGCGGTTACATTCAGTCGTCATTAACTTCAATATTTGCAGGCGATGGTGATGATGTTATCGAAATTGCCGGAACTAAATCTACTGTTAATGGTGGTTCAGGTTTGGATATTATAAAGGCTTATCGACAAGCCTCACTATCGTCAATTTTCGGTGATGCCGGTAACGATGGAATAATAAACTATGCTTCAAAGGTTACAATTAACGGTGGTGCTGGCAATGACTATATTAGTTTAGCCGGTTCTTCACAATTAATAACTTATTCAAATGGTGACGGTAATGATACGGTTTACGGTTATAAATCCTCTGACACAATCAGTATCGGCGGCGGCTCTTCTTACTCAACTACTAAAAGCGGCTCTGATATGAAAATTAATTTCGGCAACGGCTCAATTTTAGTTAAAAATGCTGCTAATAGTACTGTTAATATTTATCCACCTTCAACAATATCACCTGATCCTATTGAAAATTATACTAAAAATAAAACCGTAAACGGCACCACTTCAAACGATACGATCGAAAATTATGCCGGAGGTGTTAAAATTTTCGGCTATGATGGCAATGACTCAATTTATAACAGTACTCGAGGACAATATACTATTAAAAGTTCTTAC
>JAFUZV010000115.1 GCA_017476425.1 Selenomonadaceae bacterium | reverse complement strand
GATCCATAAACGGTGATTAAATCATTGCCATCACCAGCAGTAACAGTAGTATCATAATAACCAGTTAAAGTATTATTACCGCTGCCGAGATTGACGATAGATTTATTACCGGCATTGATGATTGAATCGTTACCAATTCCAGCAATAACAGTTGAAGTTCCGCCGTTAAGTGAAACACGATTATCACCATTACCAACATTAACATAACCGCCGCCAACTGTTACATAATCAATACCTGATCCTGCAGTAACGGAATTACTTCCGCCGCTGCCGCCGATGATTGTATTTGATCCTTCACCTGCATTAATTTTATTATTATTAGAACCGCCGAGAATCGAAACATAATCATTACCTGCGCCGCTGTTGATTGTGTTGTTACTGTATGAACTTGTGAGAACAACTCTATTATTTCCGTTACTGACATTGATCAAAGCATTTGATCCATAAACGGTGATCAAATCATTGCCATCACCAGCATTAACAGTAGTATCATAATAACCAGTTAAAGTATTGTTGCCGCTACCGAGATTGACGATAGATTTATTACCGGCATTGATGATTGAATCGTTACCAATTCCAGCAATAACAGTTGAAGTTCCGCCGTTAAGTGAAACACGATTATCACCATTACCAACATTAACATAACCGCCGCCGACTGTTACATAATCACTGCTTGATCCTGCAGTCACTGAATTACTTCCGCCGCTGCCGCCGATGATCGTATTTGATCCTTCACCTGCATTAATCTTGTTGAAATTCGATCCGCCGAGAATCGAAACATAATCATTACCTGCGCCGCTGTTAATTGTGTTGTTGCTATAACTCGAAGTCAAAATCATTCGATTGTTGCCATCACCGGCAGAGATTGAACTATTGCTGCCGTAAATTGTGATCTGATCGTCACCTGTACCGGCATCGATCGAAGTATCATAATTACCTGTGATCGTATTGTTACCATTTCCGCCGTGAACTACTATGTGATTATTTGTATTTTTGATTGAATCATTTCCTGCACCTGCATTAATGACAACATATGCTCCACTATTTGTAATAACGTCTACAGAATCAGAGCCGCTGACATAAATCCAAGAGTTACTTGAGCCGCTAACTGTATTGTTCCTAACCATTTTTATCAACTCCAATCTTCTTGTATTCGTTTTTAATTATCGATCATTTATCTTAAAATCATATTAGAAAATAAAATTTGTCATTGACAAATTAGTCATTTTAATGACAAAATGAATTGCCGATCGTAAAAAAATTTTTTCGGCACAATTAAAAACGAGGTGAATTTTTATGAGTATTGACATTACTAAAAAACTTGATTTCCTTATGTACCTCACCAATATCAAAAATAACACTCTCGCTAATGCCATTCATTTTGATCCTTCGTTTATCAGCCGCATTCGTAATGGCAAGCGCGGAATTTCAAAATATGGTTTCTTCATTGAAAGAGTTGCAAATTATTTCGCCAGAATTATTAAAGAGCCTTATCAAAAAAATATTTTGTCGCAGAGAATTTTAAACGGTGCTCAATGGAGTGAAAATGTTGACGAGTCTGCAAAAATTTTGACTGAATGGTTGACTTCCGGTGAAGAATTTTCTTTTGAAGATACAAAGATCATAAAATCACCAACGATTGAGATCAAAAATAATGAATCAGTGAAATTTTTTTACGGCAATGAAGGCAAGCGTGCCAGCGTTGAAGAAATTTTGAAAAATATTTGTGATCTTGATAATCCGCCAACATTATTGCTTTCTTCTGATGAAAATATGAAGTGGCTTTATGAAGATAAAAATTTTTCTCTGCGTTGGGCGAATTACTTGAAAAAATTTTCTTCAAACGGTGGAAAGATCAAAATCATTCATAATATTAAACGTGATGTTGGTGAAATGCTTGAGGCAATTAAAAAATGGCTTCCGCTTTATACTATGAAAGCCATTGAACCTTATTACTGTCCAAAAGTTCGTGATAATATTTATCGTCGAACTATTTTTATTGCACAAAATCATTCTGCGTTGATCTCAAATTCGATCGGTGATACTCAACGTGAAATGTTAAATCTCATAATTAATGATATTAATGCTGTTCGTGCGCTTGAAAATGAATTTAATGATTATCTTTCGATCTGTCGTCCACTGCTGAAATTTTTCAATGCTCAAAATATCGAAGAACTTTTTCAAACGTTTGATAACTTTCACAAGGCAAAAGGTAACATTATCAGATATGCTAAACTGCCGTCACTCTACAATATGCCGTCAAGTGTTGCGAAAAGCATTGCTAATCGTCAAAAGTCCAAGCGATTTATCAAAAAAAATATCGAATTACAAAAAATTTTTTTCGATCACCTTGACAGCGGCTTTAACTTTAGTGAAATTTTAATGCACTCTGAAAATTTCGATCGAATCATTCCATTTTCCGATCTCTTTGGAATGTCTGGACTTTGTTATAATTCTAACGAACTCAATCAACATTTAGACACAATAAAAAATCTTGTCAAAAAATATAATAATTATCACGTCGTAACAACTAATCATTATGAAGATTTTAATTTGTTGGTTAAAGAAAATTTCGGCTGTTTTCTCTACAATGATTCGCCGCCGAGTTATGTACTTTACACTTCAGAACAAGATATTACTTCAGCAATTTATGAATATCTCTATCGACTTTTGAAATTAAAAAATATTTAAGAAATGAAAATAAAATTTCGATATAGATATTGTAAGTTGCAAAAATTCAAATTGTAGCAGCAGAAAATAATTAAACGAATGGAAATCGGCAATATCGACAAGGAACGTCGAATTAATTCGGAATGAGGAATTCGGAATTGGATCAATTATTAATTACGCATTCCGCATTCATAATTCCGCATTATATTGAAGGAGTAGTGATTTATTATGATGCGTTCCCTGTTTGCCGGAGTATCTGGTCTTAAAGTTCACCAGACTCGTATGGATTCAATCGGCAACAATATTGCTAACATTAATACAGTTGGTTTTAAATCAAGTCGTACGACTTTTGCAGATATGTTATCACAGACGCAGTCCGGCGCAGCAGCTCCGGCTGATAATGTCGGCGGTACTAACCCTAAGCAAATCGGTTTAGGTGTCAGCGTTGCAAGTATCGATCTTATTTTTACTGACGGTTCACCACAAGGTACAGGTAAAAATACAGACTTAGCACTCAGCGGAAATGGTTTATTCGTCGTTAAAAATGGTGATTCGACTTTCTATACTCGTGATGGTGCATTCAGCTTTGATGAAAATGGTTATTACGTACTTCCAGGCAGTGGTTTAAAAGTTCAAGGCTGGAATGCTGTTAATGGATCACTCAATACAAATTCACAGCCTTCTGATATTATTGTTCCAACCGGTAAGACTATGGCGGCAGCGGCAACAACTGAAATTACTTTTAACGGCAACTTGAATGCAAATGAGCCTTTGATCACGGCGATTGATGATATTAAAACTTACGGATCTACAGTCAATATTGCCAGTGGTACAATTTCAAATATAACTTTATCAGATGGCTCAACCGTAACCGTTACTAGCGGAAGATATACTGTTGGTCATTCAATTCCTATGTCAACTGTTTTGCAAGTTTACGACTCTGAAGGTATGTCTCATAGTGTTCCTGTTCAACTGGAAAAGGCTGGTGCTAATACTTGGTTAGCATCGCTTGCGAGTTTAACAACTGCAGGTACTGCACCTGTGACTAATATAACTAATCCGTCAAAAGGTGTAACATTTGACAGCAATAATAACAGAATAGCAACTACTTACGCATCGGTTTATTCATATGTCAAAGAGTCTGATGGAACTTATACTCGTGTATCATTCGTAGATAATAACGATACTCTAGTGTCGTCATTTACTATTCAGTTCGACTCAAATGGTCAATCTACTGGTAATCTTACTTGTAAAATGAGACTTGAATATAATTTTGATGCTGTTCCAGATGAAGAGAATGCTACCATGTATGTTCAAAGACGAGGTTCAGAAGCCGTTTATCAGTATGTCATAAATGGCAGAACTTATACGTCTACTACTACGAATACTAATATAAGAGGTTATGCTTCTGGCATTAATTCTTATGTTAATCAAATTGAAAGTTATAGTAGTGTTCCTGTTAATGGTGCCAGTGTTACAACGCCTACTGCTAACTTCCAAGGTTTGACACAATATTCCGGTAGTAATAGTGCTTATCCTTCTGCTAATGGTAATGTTGCCGGTACGCTTGTAAGTATTTCTGTTGATACTTCCGGTGTAATAACAGGTACTTATACTAACGGTATGAATCAATTTGAGGCACAAGTCGCCGTTGCACAATTTACTAATGCCGCCGGCTTAACTAAGAGCGGTAACAGTCTTTATGCAGAATCTAATAACTCAGGACAAGCTAATATCAAGACTGCGCCGGATCTTGGCTTGACGATCACGCCTTCAGCACTTGAAATGTCTAACGTCGATCTTGCAAATGAGTTCTCCGAAATGATAATTACTCAGCGTGGTTTCCAAGCTAACAGCAAGATCATTAATGTCGGTGATGAAATGCTTGAAACGCTTGTTAATATGAAGAGATAATTAAACAGATATAAAAAATCAACCTTGACCGTAAATTTCGATCAAGGTTTTTTTGTTGAAAATTTTTTTGAAAGGATTTTTGAATTAAATTACTTTTTGTTGAGTTTTTTATCTTTATAATATTTCGTTCCGTTAAGTGTTGCCTCAAGTGAAAGACCTTTCGTCGTCATTTGATAAACCCAAATACCGCTTGAAAGAAGTGTTGCACCTTCGATCGCTCCGCCGCTTTTGCCATCAGTTGCCGTTGCACTTGCTTCGCCGCCAAATTTCGTTTGACCGCTGATAAATTTATTCCAAGCATCAACGTCATCAAAGACAAAGATCAAATCATATTCACGAGCACCAGCTCCGATTCCTATTCCAACTTCCTTCATTTTCATAAAAACTTCTTCGCCGGTTTCGTTGTTATAAGCAACGCCGCGACCGTGACTACTGCTTAGAAGAATGACATTAGTGTTAGCATTGCTTAATGTTGCATAGCCATAACAATTTTTGATAACACGTTGAGCATTTGGATATTTCTCATAAAGTTTAGTCAATGTTGCTTTTGACATTTCACGGACTTCTTGACGCTGCTCTTCAATGTTAGCTTTCGCCGAAGTTGTCGCCATTGCAGCGATCATCATTGCTAACGTCAGCAACATAAAACGAATAACAAATTTTTTCAATGAGAACACCTCCAAAAAATTTTAATTTCAATAGTCCATCTATTTTTCTATCAACTTGCCTTGTAATTCTTCTTTGAAATTAATCAGCAATGAAATATATTTTTGTGATATGTGCTGATAAATTTCTATTGCTGTCTCTTCGTCGTAAGTATGAGATGAAAGGTTGCGTTTTTCCAACATATCAAGCCAATCTTCCGCTTCAGTTATCAATCCGATTTTAAACGATTCTCGAATGCTGCTGCGTGGACTATTTGATTCTATTCCTTCAAACGATAAATAAGCCTTCATCAACTTCCAAGACAACTCAAAACAAAATTCAAAGCGTTGAATCACGCCGTCTAAATATAAATCATCAGCAGAAATATCTTTAGTCAATGCCGACTGCAATTTTTCACAAGCACGGCTATAATCTTCAAATTTCAAATTTAATTCCTCTGTATTCATCAAAACACCTTCATTATTTGCGAATAATATTTTTCCATCTCGATTGATATTTTCCAGCAAATTTTTATTTTTGACTTCATTGTAGTCGATTATGTCAATGGTATATGGCAAATTGCTATTTTCAAATGCTGCTGATAATGACGTTTGAATTTGACGTGTAAAAATTATTGCTAGATCAATGTCAGAAGTGACTTTATAATCGCCACGAGCTCTTGAACCGAAAATTTTTACTTGTGAAATTGATTCTTTTTTTGCTGATAAAATTTCCAGCAAAGTTTTAAATTGTTTGATTGATAAGCCATACATTGAAAGATACCTCGTTAAACTTCGTCGCCAACTTTCAACACTGCCATAAATGCTTCTTGAGGCAATTCAACCGATCCGACTGCCTTCATTCGTTTCTTGCCTTCTTTCTGCTTCTCAAGTAATTTTCTTTTTCTGCTAACATCACCGCCGTAACATTTCGCTAAAACATCTTTCCGTCTTGCCTTGACAGTTTCACGAGCGATAACACGTCCGCCGATCGCCGCTTGCACCGGAATATCAAATAATTGTTCTGGGATCAATCTCTTCAACTTCAAAGCCAATGCACGACCAACACGAGCCGCACGAGTTTTGTGAACGATCGCACTTAACGCATCAACCATATCACCATTAAGTAAAACGTCTAACTTGACTAAATCAGATTCATTATAACCGGCAAGCTCATAATCAAGACTTGCATAACCACGAGTCATTGACTTCAATTTATCGAAGAAATCAAAAATAATTTCATTCAGCGGAATTTCATAAGTGATCATTACTCTTGTCTTGTCGATATAGTCCATTGATTTATAAATTCCACGTTTGTCTCTGCAAAGTTCCATAACTGCGCCGATATAATCAGACGGAACAATAACAGTTGCCTTAACGATCGGTTCTTCAATAAATTTAATTTCGGTTGCCGGTGGAAGTGCCGCAGGATTATCAACCGTCACCTTTTCGTCGTCAGTCTTAGTAACGTGATAGACGACTGACGGCGCAGTTGTTACAAGTTTCAATTTGTATTCACGTTCTAATCTCTCTTGAATTACGTCCATATGAAGAAGTCCCAAAAAACCACAGCGAAATCCAAAACCTAAAGCCGCCGAAGTTTCCGGCTCAAATACTAAAGCTGCGTCATTGAGTTGCAATTTCTCTAAAGCGTCTTTTAAATTGTCATAATCAGCGGAATCAGTTGGATAAAGTCCGCAGAAAACCATCGGAACAGGTGCACGATAACCGCTTAACGCCTCTGCAGAATTTTCAAGACTTGTTATCGTATCACCAACACGAACATCACGAACATCTTTTAATGATCCGCAAATGTAACCAACTTCACCGGCAGAAAGTTGATCAACTTCAACCATTGACGGTGAAAAATAGCCGATCTCTGTTGCCTCAAATTCTTTACTTGTAGCGATCAATTTCAAACGATCACCTTTTTTGACTGTACCGTTGAAAATTCTAACGTGTGCAACTGCGCCTTTGTATGAATCAAAATATGAATCGAAAATTAACGCTTGCAAAGATTTATTACTGTCACCACTCGGTGGCGGAATTTTTTTTACAATCGCTTCTAAGATTTCGTTGATACCTTCACCGGTTTTAGCACTGCATAAAATTGCTTCGCTTGCGTCAAGTCCGATCGCCTCTTCGATCTCTTCTTTAACACGATCAGGATCAGCACTCGGAAGATCAATTTTATTGATCACCGGCACGATCTCAAGATCGTTATCAAGTGCAAGATAGACATTCGATAAAGTCTGTGCCTCAACGCCTTGAGACGCATCAACAACCAGCAATGCACCTTCACAAGCCGCAAGACTTCTTGAAACTTCATATGTAAAATCAACGTGTCCAGGCGTGTCGATCAAATTCAATCGATATTCTTTGCCGTCACTTGCAATATATTTTAATCGAACAGTCTGCGCTTTGATCGTTATTCCTCTTTCACGTTCCAACTCCATATTATCAAGAAGTTGATCAGACATATCACGCTTTTCAACTGTGCCGGTCGTTTCGATCAATCGATCTGCTAAAGTACTTTTACCGTGATCAATATGTGCAATGATTGAAAAATTTCTTATTCTATCGTTCATAAAATTTTTAACCTCTCAAAAAATTATTTTGGTTATTATATAAAAAAATATTTTTAATGACAAGGTTGCAATTTTAATTATAAAAAAATAGAGAGTCCAAATTATTTATTAAACTCTCTACATAAAATTTAAATTTTTATTTAAGTTTCGTTTATCTGACAAAAACTACTGCGCAATTATCCAAAAAATGACTTCCTTGATTAGCGATCAAAATAGCATCGGAGTCAGAAATTTTAATAACGGGATTAGCATTGTGATTTTCAACGGAAAGAGCTTTAACAACAAGCGGATTATTTCCGGCACGTGATGCCGCTGAATCATTTACACTTTTAACATAAGATGCCATACCGTAAGCAATAATTTTATCATAGTCTAAATTTTTATAACCGTAGATAGGTTGACCGCTGTTATTTTTGATAACCGGCGACATAACCGGCTTAAGACCGAGACCGGAACAGTCAACAATTAAACCGGTGTAATTATAAGCTGAAGCGGCTGCAACAGCACTATTACTTGTAATTGTAGTTGTTGTCGTAGTGGTAGTAGTTGTAGGTTGTGGAAAAGGTTCTTTAGCTTGAGCTTTGAATGGAATAAATGCAGCTTCCGCAAGTGAATCAGAGGAACCGAAAAGCGGCATTTCCATAACTATTGAACAATAGCCATCTTTATCATAAGTCGGCTCACCAACTTCTTGCATATTTTTAATTATTGCACTAACTTTCGTTTTAACGAGATCATTTTTAAGTTCTAAGTCTTCCATTGTACTCTCAGCATCAACTTGTACACCTTTGACTTGTTCCGCAAGATTTCTCATTGCGTCCATTCTTGCAGCTCTATGAGCTAAAGCACGATTTTTACCGGTAGCATAGCCGGTTGCACGAATAATGCCTTTGTCCCAATCGACACCATCATTTGTTGCGGCGAATGCTGTAATTGCCATAAGCGATAACACAAACGCCATAATTGTCAACATTGCACCAATTTTTTTTGTTGACCTCACAAGAATCATCTCCTCCAATAAAAATTTAAATAGTTTTTAAAAGTTTTATTGATCATAGCATTTAATTTTATTCGTTGCAAGATCGTTTGATCAATTACTAATGAATTTGTGAAAAAATTTTTTAAGCTAAAGAAAAATTTGCATATGACGATAAAATTTGTTAATATTATTTTCAAAAAAGGAAGTGAGAATTTGAGACTTAGAAAAAAGCACAATGTTAATGAGAAACTTGAAAACTTTTCTGATATAGTTGCAAGTATTGACGTTGAAACCGGTGATGATTGTCGTGGAAAATGGCGAAAGATTTTTGATCAAGATTCGCCGTCTGATAAAAAAATTTTCGTTGAACTAGGAACAGGCAAAGGTGATTTTATAAGTCAACTTTCTGAGATTAATCAAGAAATTTATTTTATCGGAATTGAACTTGAGGCGACAGTTGTTTATGCAGCTGCTAGAAAAGTCCGTGAGAAGGATTTAAAAAATATTCGTCTGCTGGTCTTTAACATTAATAATATTGAAAAAATTTTTGCTGAGGATGAGATCGATCGAATTTATATAAATTTCTGCGATCCCTGGCCTAAAAAGCGACACGCTAAACGTCGACTTACAAATATAAATTTTCTTGAAAAATATAGAAGCATTCTCAAGCCGAATGGTGAAATTTTTTTCAAGACTGATAATCGCGGCTTGTTTGACTATTCACTTGAACAATTTGAAATTGCCGGACTTAATGTCAGTGAAATTACTTATGATCTTCACGCTAATGAGCCGGCTGATAATATTCAAACGGAATACGAAAAAAAATTTAGTTCTCAAGGCGTGCCGATTTGTCGTTGCGTCGTGAAATTTTTAATTGAATGAGGTGATAATTTGCCTGAAAAAGTTGTTAGCAAGTCCACTTCTAAATCTAATAATCAACCTGCTAATATCGAAAGAAAAAAATTCTGGAATAACGATATGGAAGCACTCATCGGTATAATGGTTGTCTTGCTGATTTTAGGAACGATTAATGTTTTTAGTTCAAGTTTTATAATTGCTGAGGCTGAATTTGATACGCCATACTTTTTTTTGAAACGACATATTATTAACGTAGTGATCGGTTTTATCGCTTTTGGCTGTTGCTTTGCATTTGATTATCACGTTTGGCGGCGATATATTCCGATCGTCCTTTTGATAACGATCATATGTCTTGTACTCGTCTTATTCATAGGACCTTCAGTCAATGGTGCAAGGCGTTGGTTACCACTCGGAGTAACACAATTTCAACCGGCGGAAATGGCTAAACTCGTTGCAATTCTACTAATTTCAGCTTATCTGGCTGTTAAAGTGCAAGCTCAACGAAAAATCGATATTGCAACGCCGCAGATGGGCTTTATATTCATAATGTTCTTTTTGACGGAACAAGAACCGGATATGGGAACAGCCTGCATAATTTTAGGAGTTCCGATTTTTATGATGATCGTTGTCGGACTTGAAATGTGGAAATTACGAATGATGATCGGAGCTGTTATTGCCGGTGCGATAATAATGATTTTAAGACAGCCTTACCGTATTGACAGATTGAAAGTTGCTTTTGATCCTTGGTCAGATGCTCAAAATATAGGTTATCAAACAGTGCAGTCACTTTCAGCGATCGGCAGCGGTGAGTTAACCGGTATGGGTTTAGGTGTCGGCGTTAGTAAATATGATTATTTGCCGGAAGCTCATACAGATTTTGCTTTTGCGATCTTCTGTCAAGAGAATGGTTTTTTAGGTGCGATATTTGTTTTCTTACTTTTTGCCGCTCTTGCTGTCTATAGTGCCAGAGTTGCCAACAAAGCTAAAGATACTTATGGGCAAATTCTTTCAATGGGTATAATGATTTTAGTTGTTGGTCAAGCGATCGCCAATCTATTAATGGTCGGCGGAATGTTTCCTGTTGTCGGAGTTCCTTTGCCATTCATTAGTTACGGCGGTACTTCGTTGATTATTACGATGGCGGCAATGGGTATTTTGGTTAATATAGGTCGTCAAGGTGAGAAAGAAATTCAGAAAAAAATTCTTGCCGGTGAACAGCCTCCGCCACCTAGTGAATTTAGTTTAGAACCTTCAAGAAAATAATTTATCGCAAAAAAAATCACCGTTTTTAACGGCAATTCAAATTTTGAGATCAATTATTTTTTCTTTTTCTTACTTTTTGATTTCGATTTTGATTTTGAAGATTTAGGTGATTTCAAAGCATTTGCGATCTTTGATTTAACTTTCTCTTCAGCTTCTTTTTGTTTATCAGTTGATTTTTTATTTCGCTCTTGAATAGCATAATCTACACCGAGACGTTGAATTTTGTGTTTGATCGTCATCATAGGATGAGAGAGCAACATTTTTTTCTGCGATGAGTTCATGATTTCCAAAAAATCTTTAGTTTGTTTCTCACCAAAACAAGGCGTTTCACATTTATCACAGATCGGCTTTGTAATTCCATAAGGACAGCGACCGATCTTAGTAAAAATCGTCGTCAAAAGTGCAGTGCATTTCGGACAAAGTTTATCGCCTTCGGTGTTGTGCTTGCTACGGCAATAAACTCCAAAAGTTTTACGGATATTCTCTTTCTCTTTCGGAATGTTATTGACCGGCTCAGCCGGCTTACGTTTCGGAAGAAGATTTTTAATTTTATCTAAAATGCCCATTTATATTCTCCTCAAAAATTTTTTAATTTTAAATCTGAATATATTTTAAACGTTATTGATAATAATTGCAAGTGATTAATAAGGCGGTGAAGTTATGCAATTTTTAAAAACTCACGGACGATTGATCTCAAATGTTTTAGTAGTGATTTTGGTTGTAATGGCGATTTTCGTTAAGATCGAAGAAAATGGTACAGGCGATCTTGTGCACGAAAATGATATTTATATATTCGCCGGTGTGGTAATTGCCTTCTTGTTGTTAAATATGTTTAAGCGTTCCAAAAGAAGGTGAAAAATTTTGAAGAAAATAAAATCGTCGAAGAAATTTAAATCACGATCTCAAATTAAAATTTCGGCTTGTTATATCGTTAAGAATGAAGAAAATAATTTAAAGCGATCGATCGATTCACTGATCAATGCAGTTGATGAAATTATTGTTGTCGACACGGGATCAACTGATCGGACGATTGAAATTGCTGAAAGTTACAATGCTAAAATTTTTAATTATGTTTGGAATGATGATTTTAGCACGCCACGCAATTTAGCGATTGATAATTCAAATGGCGATTGGATCATTTTCCTTGACGCTGATGAATTTTTTATAAATCCTAAAAAAGTCCGTCAAGCGATCGAAAAATTTTCAACTAAAGAAGTTATTTTAATTTCAAGAATTAATATTGATCAAGATAATCAAAATCAAGAATTAACACGTGATTGGTGTGCTAGAATTTTTAAAAATGTTGATCACCTTCGTTATCGTGGATTAATTCACGAAAATATCACCAACATTAAAGACGGTAAATTGAAATATGTTTTTGCTGATGATGATCTTGCAATTTATCATACCGGCTATAGTTCGCAGATCATTAAAAATAAATTGCTAAGAAATCTTGAAATAATTAATCGTGAAATTGAAATGATCGGACATCAGTCTCAACACGATATTGCACTTGCTGATTGTTATGCAGGTTTAGGCAATAGTGAGAAAGCATTACTTCACGCACTTAAGGCTTTAAATGCTGACGTTGATATTATTACCAGTCGCGGCGATCTCTATCATAAAGTGTTAAATGCAATGCGTGATTTGAAATATTCTGATGAAAAAATGTTGTTGATAGTTGAACGAGCGATAAAAGAAATGCCGAATCTGCCGGAATTTTATGCTGAACGTGGAATGATCCTCTGTGGACTTGGATATATTGATGAGGCTTACAAATCGTTTGAAAAATCGCTTGAGGTTTGGAAACATTTAGATCATAAAGTCCATAATGATTCTTATTTTTCAGCGGCGATTGATAAAGTTCTTGAGAGAATGAAAGAGATTGAAGAGTACAAAGGAAAATTGAAATGAGGAAATTAAAACCATCAAAAAAATTGAAGTCAACATTAAAATTAACGGCTTGCTATATGGTTAAGAATGAAGAAGAAAATTTACCTAGATCGATCGACAGTCTTAAAAATGTTGTTGATGAATTGATCGTTGTTGATACGGGATCAAGTGATCGAACTATCGAAATAGCTAATTCATACGGCGCAAAGATGATCGAAACGAAATGGCAAGATGATTTTTCAACGCCGAGAAATATTGCGATCGATAATGCTACAGGTGATTGGATAATTTTTTTAGATGCTGATGAGTATTTCATTACGCCTAAGAAAGTTAGATCAGCGATCGAAAAGTTATCAAGTAAAGACGTGATTTTAAATCAGCGGATCAATATCGATGAATCAAAAGGTAATAGAGAAATTAGTCGAGATTGGAATCCACGAATTTTTAAAAATGTTAATTATCTTCGTTATCGTGGTTTAATTCACGAAAATATAACTGATATTCGAGGCAAAAATTTAAATTTTACTTTTGCTGACGAAGATTTAACGATTTATCACACAGGCTACGGAGCAACGACGATCAAAAGTAAACACGAAAGAAATTTAAAACTGATCGAAAAAGAAATTAAACTTTTCGGACGTGAGCCTAAGCACGATATAGCACTTGTTGATTGTTATGTTGGACTTGAAGACTATGAGAAAGTTATTTACTACGCTGAAAAAGTTTTAAATTCAACGTCAAGGACATTAACCGGACGTGGAAGAATTTACAGGAATTTGATCAATGCAATGCACGAATTAAAATATCCAGATGAAGAACGTTTGAAAGTTGCTGATGAGGCGATAAAAGTTTTGCCTAACATTCCGGATTTTTATGCAATTCGTGCGATCGTTTTATGCGATCTCAATAGATTATCTGAGGCTTATGAAAGTTTTCACCAATCGTTGAGAGTTTGGAAAAATTCGCCGAAAAATATTCACGAGGATTCATATTTTGCCAGAATGGTTGATGTTGTTTATGCGCAGCTTGCAGAACTTGAGGCACTTGCAGGGAATTTCAAAGCGGCGCAAAAAAATATTTCTGAGGCGATCAAAATTTCACCGCAGAATCAAAATTATAAAAATCGTGCTATTGAATTTCAGAGGTTATCAAAATGAGAAAATTAAAACCATCAAAGAAAACTAAATCAAAATTAAAAATTTCCGCTTGTTATATCGTTAAAAATGAAGAGAAGAATTTAGCAAGATCGATCGACTCGCTAATTAACGCTGTTAATGAATTGATTGTTGTTGATACGGGATCGACTGATCGAACTATTGAGATCGCTAAGTCGTACAATGCAAAGGTCATTAATTTTGAATGGAATGATGATTTTTCTGCACCGAGAAATGTTGCACTTGATAACGCAACAGGTGATTGGATCATTTTTTTGGACGCTGATGAATTTTTCATTTACCCGGAAAAAGTTCGTCCGGCGATTGAAAAATTATCGTCGACTGCAACAACAATTTTAATTCAGCGGATCAATATCGACGAAGATAATAATAATCGTGAAATTAATCGTAACCGTGACTTGAGAATTTTTAAAAATGTTTCGTGGCTGCGTTATCGTGGAATGATTCACGAGAATTTAGAAAATATCAAGGATAAAAAAATGCCATTTACTTTAGCTGATGATGCTCTGACTGCTTATCATACCGGCTACAGTCAATCAGTTCATCGTGAAAAATATCTTCGCAACTTGAGAATTTTGGAGCTTGAAATTAAAAATTATGGCTATAGAGTTCAGCAAGATATGAGTTATGCAAATTGTTATGCAGGCTTAGGTGAATGGGAAAATTGTTTAAATTATGCTAAACGTGCAGCGAAGAATTACAAAGAAATAATTACAAATCCTGAAGCACCATTCATTCACATTTTGAAAGCAATGTATGAATTGAAATATCCTAACGAAGAAATTTTACAAGCGATTGATGAAGCGATCAAATGTCTGCCGGACTTGCCGTTATTTTATGATCAGCGTGGAATAATTTTAGAAAAAATGAATCGTAAACAAGAAGCGATCAATTCTTATTGTCAACGTGATATTGTGAAGATTAAAAATGATATTAAAATTCACGGTCATCAACCTTATCACGACGCTGATTTTGCTGACAATTATTCAATCATTGGCGATCAAGAAAAAGCCTTGCAATTTGCGAATGCCGCGATCAAAAATAATTTTCGTACTGATAAATTATATCGAATAATTATCAAGGCTATGTATCTTCTCAAAAAGCCGATCGAAAATATTTTAAAAGTTGTCAATGAAGCGATAAAATATTTTCCTCAATGTCCTGAGTTTTATGCTGAACGTGGAATGATTTACATTGATAATAATCGACTTGATAAAGGCTTTGAAGATTTGCAAAAATCGTTGGAGTTATGGAATAATGATCCGAAAAAATATTTTGCAAGAATCGCCGGACGAGTGCAAGAACGTTTAGACGAAGTTAAGAGGTTAATGCAATGAAAATTTCTGCGTGCTACATTGTTAAGAATGAAGAGAAAAATTTATCAAAGTCGATCGAATCACTTATCAAAAGTGTTGACGAATTAATCATTGTCGACACCGGATCAACTGATCGGACGATCAAAATTGCAAAATCATTCAACGCTAAAATTATTAATTACGAATGGAAAGATGATTTTAGTGAGCCGAGAAATTTAGCGATTGAAAATGCTGCCGGTGAATGGATCATTATGATCGACGCTGATGAATATTTCATTAAGCCGAAAAAAATTCGTCGTGCATTTAAAAATTTCAAAAGCGATGCTGTTTTCATTCCAAGAATCGACATTGACACTGATCATAATAACAAGCCGCTTAACCGTGATATTTATGTGAGGATTTTTCGCAACGTCGATTATCTCCGCTATCAAGGACTCATTCACGAGAATTTAGAGAATATTAAAGGCGGAAATTTTAATTATGAAGTTGCAAATGACGATTTAACGATCTATCATACTGGTTACAGTGAATCAAAAGCGAATGATAAACTAAATCGCAATTTACGAATTATTAACAAAGAGATCGATCAGATCGGTTTGCAATTCCGTCATCATATTGCACTTGTCGATTGTTATTATGCTCTTGGCGATTATGCAAAGGCACTTGAACACGCTAATAAAATTCTTGAAACTGATCTGCGTCCGATCACCGGCTTAAATATTTTTTATCGCAAGACTTTAAATGCAATGCGTCAAGTAAATTGTTCGCCGGAAGAAATTATTAAAGTTGCTAATCAAGCGGTTGATGAAATTCCTAATGATTATTATTTTCGGCTTGAACGAGGTTTAATGTTTTATCTCACGAAACAACTTGACAAAGCAAAAGTTGATCTTAAAATTGCTGCTAAGAGTTCCGATCAAGATATAAAATCATTAGCAAAAAGTTCTCTGAAAATTATAGGGCTAAATGCTGAGGGCTGAGGGCTAAATAATTTTGAATTCTGCATTCTACATTCTGCATTGAAATGAAGGTGATTAAATGAGAAAATTAAAACCGACGAAAAAAATTAAATCAAAGTCACAAATAAAATCTCAACTGAAAATTACGGCTTGCTACATTACTAAGAATGAAGAAAATAATTTGCCTCGATCAATTAACAGTCTTAAAAGTCAAGTTGATGAAATTGTGATCGTAGACACCGGCTCCACTGATCAAACGATTGAAGTTGCAAAGACTTTCGGCGCAAAAGTTTTAAATTGCGAATGGACTAATGACTTTTCAAAGCCTCGCAATATGGCACTTGATAACGCTACCGGCGATTGGATTTTATTTCTTGACGCTGATGAATTTTTTTCAAAAGAGACTGCAAAAAATATTCGTCCGCTGATTGAAAAGGCTGATAAGGAACATAAAGAAGGAATTTTAGTTAATCTGATAAATATCGACGTTGACAGACAAAATAAAGTTTTAGATACAACTTACTTGCTAAGAGCGTTCAGAAATTTTGAAGGTTATAAATACGTTGGAAGGATTCACGAAGAACTTCATAGAGCTGACAATACAACGTTGACTGAATTATCTTTAGTTCCGACGGAAATTTTGACGCTTTATCATACTGGCTATTCAACGGCGATTAATGCTGACAAGGCACGGCGAAATTTAAAAATGCTGCTTGCTGAACTTGAATTAACTGATCAGCCGGAAAGAATTTATGGTTATATTGCGCAGTGTTACAACGGCTTGAAAGATTATATCAACGCTGAAAAATATGCTATCAAAGATATTAACGGCGGTCGACGTGATACAACCTTTGCAAGTTCCTCATATAGAATTTTGTTAAATATTCTCGCAAGAGAGCCGAGACGAATTGTCGATCGGATCAAATATTCTGCTAAAGCCGTTAAGGATTTTCCAGAAACGCCGGAATTTCACGCTGAACACGCTGAATGTTTGATCATTGAAAGAAAATTTCCTGAAGCGATCGCCGAAATGGAAACGGCTTTAAAAGCATATGCAAATTATGACGGATTAGAACCGATGTTATTTAATAATACGATGGCTAAGATGGCAAAAGAACGCTTAGAAGTATGGAAAGCGGATTATGCCAGAATGAAAGGCAATAAATAAATTTTTTTGGAGGTTAAGATTAAATGCGAAAACTTAAAACAAATAAAAAAGACGTTGAGAAGAAGAAAAAACAAGTAGCAACTTTATTAACTGAACTGCTTGATACTCATATGAACAAGCACGATCGTCCGAATACCATTAGACTTACAGAGGAAATTATGGCACTCTCTCCGACTGAGCCTTATCCTTGCGAAAAAGTCACTTCAATTTTGGTTGATATTAACGAAACTGATAGAGCTGCTAAAGCGTCTGAGTATATGGAAAAACATTTTCCGCCGTCGTCATATCGAATGTTTTTGAAATCAAGAGTTTATGATCTTCGTCACGATTATGAAAGCTGTATAAAATACGCTGAAAAGGCTTTAGAAATTCCGGATGCAACGCTTTTAACTAAAATGATGATTCACAATATTTTAGGTCATGCCTATCGTTATGTCGGTGATGCTCCAAAAAGTATTGAACATTACTATAAGAGTTCTGTTAATGATATTTCACCATACAAGAATGAGCCGGAAACTTATAAATATTTGTTTAATATCAAGTGCGACGACTACAGCAATTATCTTTTCTCCTTGCACAATGTTAATATCAGCCGTGAGGATTTATTCAAGGCAATTTGTGATTATAATGATATTTTCAAAGATTTTAATCCGTATCAACACGATCGTTTAACTCATCCACGTCACGAAAAAATTCGTATCGGTTATATTTCGCCGGATATTCGTCGTCACGTTGTTGCATTCTTCAGTTATGCTTTTTACAAGGCTTATGATAAAAGTAGATTTGAAGTCTATTGTTATCCAAAATGTATGGAAGATCAGGCAGCACAAGAATTTAAAAAAAGTGTTGATCACTGGACGAATATTTTATTTGATACACCTGCACAAGCGGCGGAGAAGATCAAAAATGATGAAATTGATATTTTGGTTGATCTCTCCGGTCACACGGCTAATAACACTTTACAAGTTATGGCTTATAAACCTGCGCCGGTTCAAATCAGTGCGATCGGTTGGTTTAATTCAACCGGTTTAAAGACGATTGATTATTTCTTGTGCGATAAATACACTGATCCGCAAGGACTTAACGACGACTTTTTTAGTGAAAAAATTCTGCGTCTGCAACATAGTCATTTCTGTTATATGTGGCACGATGCACCGAGTGAAATCACGCCTGCACCTTGCACTAAGAATGGTTATATAACTTTCGTAAGTTTTAATAATTTCGCTAAAGTTACTGATGAGACGTTGAGAGCTTGGGCAAAAATAATTAACGCTGTACCGAACTCAAAATTATTCTTGAAAGGTAAAGCGTTTAGAACTGAATATGGAATTAATGACGCTAAAGAGAGAATGAAGGCGGCAGGTCTTCCGCTTGATCGGGTTATAATGGAAGCTGACGAAATAAAATATCTTCACAAATATAATTTGACGGATATTGCGCTTGATACTTTTCCATATCCCGGCGGCGGTACAACTTGCGATGCACTTTATATGGGCATTCCGGTCATTACTCTTGTTGGTGAACGTCATAACGCTCGTTTTGGTTATTCACTTCTTCACAATATGGGACTTGATGAACTTTGCACTTTCTCCGAAGAAGAATACATTCAAAAAGCGATTGATCTTGCTAACGATTGGGATCGTGTAAGGAATTATCATTTGACTTTACGTCGACAGATGAGACAATCACCTATTATGAATGATACAATTTATATGGCAGAAGTCGAATCAGCTTATGAAAAAATTTTTAATGCGTGGATTAATGGTGAAGAATTGCCGGACTTTCCACAAGATGAGCCGCCGATCACAACTGAAGATGCAGAAAAATTTTATCAGCGTGCACTTGAGTATGTTAATTATGAAGAAGGCTTTAACGAAGGTAAGATCGAAAATATCGTAAATGTTAAGCGTGCGGCTTATTATTTAGATCGTGCAACTGAAGTTGAAAATAAAAATCTTGCTGAAATTTATTTGTTGCTTGCTAAGGCTAAAGAAAATCTCAACGATTATGCCGGTGCTTATGAAAAAATTTGTTCGGCGAAAAAGTATTTTAATGATCAAACAGATCGTGAACTGATCAAGCGTTATGATGTACTTCGTGGTGAACTTGCAATAATTAATAGTAATAATGCTGATGCGTTTGAACATTACAATCATTCGATTAATCTTGCGGCGGATTTTGAAGAACGTACAAAACTTTTCAGCAAGACTCTTGACGCTTTAGAAAATCTCAACATTTCGACTGCTGATCTTGCAAATACTCATTTTCAATATCAGAAAATCTTTGATAACGTTAAACCTTACGATCAATTTAATGATTTTAATGGAATTATCGAAGGTCAACGACGTATTAAAGTTTGTTACGTTTCAAAATATTTCTGTAAGAGTGATAAATTTGCTTTTATTTATGGCATTCTTGCTTGTCATAATAAAAATAATTTTGAAGTTTATTGCTATTCGACTAGCGACGCTGATGATCCATTCACTAATGCGATCGTTCCTGCCGTCGAACATTTTGAAAGAGTTGATGATTTAACGATTGAACAACTTGCAGAGAAAATTCACGACGATCAAATTGATATTTTGGTTGATCTTGATGGTCATAGTCCTACAACTTCATTAGCAGCGTTTAGTTATAAACCTGCACCAATTCAAATTTCAGCGATCGGTGCGGCAGCGACAACCGGACTTAATACAATGAATTATTTCATAACGGATAAGCAGACTGATCCGCCTGAACTTCATCAAAAATATTTCAAAGAGACATTCATTTATTTTCCTTGTCAATTCAGTTATGCAAGTAATAGCGAAGCTCCTAAACCGGTGTATCCGCCTTGTCTGAAAAATAATTATGTAACTTTCGGTGCATTTCATTCTTATAAAAAAATTAGTGATGATATTTTGAAAATCTGGAATGAAATTTTAAAACGTGTTCCGGATTCAAAATTGATTATCAGATCAGATGAATTTAAAAGTGATTCAATGGTAGATTCGGCTTATAATCGTTTGAAAAAAATCGGCTTTAATATGGATAATGTAACATTCAAAATAACAGAATTTGATTATCTCAAACACATTTTGGATATTGATATAATGCTTGATACTTTTCCACGTTCTGATGCCGCTATGACTTTTGATTCAATCTTTATGGGCGTGCCGGTAGTAAGTTTGTACTATGAACGCCGTGACAGTCGCTTTGCTTTGTCGATTATGCAAAATATCAACGGCTTGAAAGATTTTGCGGTAAATAATGTTAATGAATATATCGGGCGTGCAGTCGGACTTGCAAATGATAAAGACGCACTGACAATGTTACACAAAAATCTTCGTTCGATGATGCAAAAAACAGATACATTTCAACCTAAGATTTATATTCAGATATTGGAGCAGTGCTATAATCAACTGATCAAAAAGATGAGTGAGGTGAAAAAAGAAGATGAGGACAAAATTTTCGTTTGAAGTCTTTCCGCCGAAAAAAGATATGCCGGTTGAAGTGATTTATAATACACTTGATCAACTTTCCGATCTTCAGCCGGATTTTATCAGCGTAACTTGCGGAGCCGGTGGATCAAGTTCTAATGCAAGCGAAAGAATGATTGAAGTTGCGACGGCGATCAAAGACAAATATCATAGAAAAAGCGTTGCTCATATGCCTTGCATTAATCTGACGAAAGCTGATGCAGAAAATATTTTGTATCAACTTGAATTGAGTGGAATTAATGAAATTTTGGCACTTCGTGGTGATAAAGTGCCTGGAGTTGAACCGAAAAATGATTTTATTCACGCAGTTGATCTGATAAAATTCATTCGTGAGAAAACCGATAGCAAATTTAAAATCTACGCTGCTTGTTATCCTGAAGGACATACTGAGGCGATCGATTTTGACAGCGATCTGAATTATCTCAAGCAAAAAGTTGATGCCGGTGTTGATGGTTTAATCTCTCAACTTTTCTTTGATAATAATTCGTTTTATTACTTCCGTGAAAAAATTGATCGACTCGGTGTAAATGTTCCTATTGAAGCCGGAATTATGCCGGTAACTAAGAAGAAACATATTGAACGAATGATTAATATCTGCGGCGCAACATTACCGATCAAGTTTAGAAAGATTCTTGATAAATATGGTGATAATGATGAGGCGTTGCAGGAAGCCGGAATAGTTTATGCACAAAATCAAATTGTTGATCTGCTGGCTAATGGTGTCGACGGGATTCACCTTTATGTAATGAATAATGTTTATGTTGCAAGAAGGATCAACGAGGCGATTATTAAACTTCTTTAAATAAAATTTGAATTAAATAAAAATTTTTATCGCAATTTAAACGATTTTGCGGTAAAATTTTTTTTTTGGAGTGATAGATATGATAGAGATTGAGAAAGAATTTACCTGCATAGTGCCGGATTATTTGAAATTTTTTAAATGTGATTGGCAATATTGCGGTGCAGCTTGTTGCAAAGGTTTTCAAGTTGATATTGATCGACAAACTCATCAAAAATATAAATCAATTAGCGATCAAAATTTGCGTCGAAAAATTCTTGACAGTTTAGAGTGGAATAAATCAACAAAGACGTATAGAATGCGGCTTGAAAATGCAATTTGTCCGATGTTAAGAGATGATTTGCTTTGTACGATTCAAAAAAATTTTGGTGAAGAATTTTTATCTGATACTTGCGCTGATTTTCCACGCCGGACTTATGTAGTTGATAAAGTTATTGAACGCAGTTTGAGTTTAACTTGTCCGATCGCCGCTAGACTTGCACTAATGAAAAAATCGCCAATGAAATTTGAAAAAATGACATTCAAGACGACGCACGCAGCAAGTTTCTTTTATCGCAGTGTCAATGAAGTACCAACGAGAAAATATTTAGTGATCCTTCAGCAGATCGCCTTTGAAGTACTTCAAGATCGACGAATGACATTAAATGAACGATTAACAGCACTTGGGATAATTTTTTCAGAGATCGACGGCTTGATTATTAACGGTAAAGGTGAACATTTAAATTTGATTTTTGGCATTTATCGATCAGAAGATTATTTTAAAAATTTGACGGCAAAGGTCAGATCGCTAAAATTTCAACGAGAAAATTATTTAAGTATAATGTTTGAACTTGCCGAAAAAATTTTTTCAAAAGCCGTTGTTTACTTCTCAACAGAGCAGAGAAATTTCACGAAATATGTTGCAGAAGCGTTTGAATTTATCGACGAGACAAATAAACCATTGCCGGAACTTTTCAGACTTTACGATAACAATATAAAAATTTATAAAAAAATAGCACTTGATCCATTTAATCACGTGCTTGAAAATTATTTAGTTCATAGTTTTTTTGGCGGAATTTTTCCTTGTCATATGTCCGGCTCGTTGATGAGAAATTATTTATTATTTTTGACGCTTTTTAAATTTTTTGAGTTCGGTTTAATCTCAATGACTGCTGTGATAAAAGAAGATTTTTCTATTGATGATCTTCTTGAATTTGTTGAAAGATTTTCAAAGCGAGTTGATCACGCAACGAAATTTCAACAGATTATTTTGGATTATATAATCAATTTTGAAGAATATCCATTAGAAGTGATGACTTCATTGATTGATTTTGCGATTTAAGCGATCACTATTCATTTTTAAATTATTTCTCATTAGATTTTTCACGCTGAACTTTTCTTTTGTATTTCAAATTTTACACTCCAAGTAGCATTGTATAATTCAACGTGTGACCTTCTGAAATTTTCTTATTTTTAGAATCATTAAATTAACTTTCAATAGCTTTCTTGAAAGTATCAAGAGTGTTATCGGCAGCGTTGACTAAGAATGCAGTATCAGCACCGAGAGCTAAGAAACTTGCACCTAAATCGGCAAAATGTTTCGCTTGTTCAGGTGTAACTGCGATTGTTCCGACAGGTTTTCCGAGTGCCTTAATTCGTTTGATCATATCGTCCATAGCCTCTGCAACTTCAGGATGAAAAATATCAATTCCGTGTCCCATATCAACTGCTAAGTCAATCGGATCTAAGAAGATACCACCGATTCCAGGAACTTTTGCAATTTCGTCAAGATTTGCATAGCCGCGTTTACTTTCAATTTGCGGCAAAATGCAAATCTCATCAAGTTCACGATCAAGATAATCACCGTGACGACCAAAACGACCTGCACGAACTGCTGTAGCTCCAAAACCACGATTGCCACGAGGTGCATAGCTTGCCCAGTACATAATTTTTTCGACTTCTTCACCGGTTTCAACTTTCGGAATGATAATATTTTGAATGCCGCTGTCAAGAAGTTGTTTAAAAATTCCAGTGCCGGCTTCAGGAACTCTAACAACCGGTGTCATATCATACGGCGCAATAGCTCTTGCAATTTCCAAAATCGTTTGCACTGTATGTGGACCGTGTTCACCGTCGACAAAGAGCCAATCATATTTTGAAGTCGCTAAAACTTCTGCAACGTCTGCTGATGTCGTTTCCTGTGCAACGCCATATTGCAAAATACCAGATTCAATACCGTGCTTAAATGGATTATTCAAATAATCTTTTACCATCGACATAAAATTGTCCTCCAATCAAAAATAATATTCTAACAACAAATTTTTATGTCATTAGAATATTATAAATGTCAAATTATTTCAATTTACAAAACGAAATTTTTATAAAAAAATTTTTCAAAATCATTTAATTGTAAAATCAACTAAAAGTAGCGGTTTTAATTTATTTGGCATAGCTTCAATTAATAATCTGGCTAATTCTCGCGTTGAATATGAACATTTTCCTATAAACCAATCATTAATCGTTTCTGAAAGTGCCCTCATATAAAACCTCAAATAAAATTGAATTTCTTTCGGCAATTCGGAAATATTATGGCGTTTTTTTATCCATTCTGAAACTAGACATATTGCGTGATCATTAGTGGTATAACGAAAGGCATTCTGCCCTACAGCATTTTTCAACAAGTTTAGATAAAATTCTTCATCTTCCAAAAGAGGTTCTATCCATTTATAGACGACATCTTCAAATGATATTTTATCGCCTAAATTTTTCATTGCTTCTTCAACTTTTTCGTTATAAATCCACGCCATTAACTCATATTTATCGTGAAAATAATTATAGAAAGTCGGTGACGTTATTCCACAATTTTGAGTTATTTCTCGAATTGTAATTTTATCTACAGGTTTATTTTTAGCTAATTCCTTTAATGAGGCTGAAAGCAGTGACTTAACACTTTGCCTCTGAATCATTCTTTAATTTTAAAAACGGACTTAGGTTGACCACAAAGCGGACAAGTCCAATCGTTCGGCTCAGAATCAAGATCGCCAACAAATTCATAGCCGCAGATAGGACAAACATAAATTTTTTGTCCGGCAGTGTCGAGCTTTTTCGGCTTATACTTTTTGAAAATCTCATCAATTACAACGCCGTGATGTCCTTCTTGTTTAGCGAAAATTTCCATTTCATCAGCCGCTTCATTAAATCCCGCAGCACGAACTTTATCAGCCATCGCTTTAACTTGTGCTTCACCGGCAATTTCAGCTTTTTTGACGGTTTCAAGAAGTTGCCAAAAGTCTTTAGGATATTTTCCGTTAAGCGTTGCATAAAATCCTGCGTGCACTGCCTCTTGATTCGCTGATTCGATAAGTGTTTTTGCTACATCGCCCATACCTTGCTCAGTTGCAAGACGTGCAAGCGCATAATACATCATTGTGCCATTCGCTTCAGCCATCATAACATTTTTGATCATTGACTCAAGTTCTGTGTCTTTCGTTAATCCTTGAATGCTCATTAAAAATCTCTCCTATCAAATTATTGACGTTAATATTATACTTTATTTTTTCTTCAAATTCAATTTACAATCTTATTGATCTTTAAAAATATTTTATATTTAACTGTTTTTGTTAAGAAAAATTTTTAACGTGTTGAAAAAAATTTATAATTAAATAGATTTCGATCGATAAAGTTTTTGAAGAATTAATATTTTTTAGTGAGGTGAATTTTATGAATGTCTCCGAGAACAAATTTCAATCTTCAATATTTTACACTCTGCCCAAATGTCTGAAGAATTACGAAAAAATTTATATTTATGGTGCCGGAAATTACGGCAAATTTACATTGACCTATCTCAATGATAATGACTTAGGTAAAAAGTTTGATTCGTTTATCGTTTCAAAGTTGACAAGAAAGTTTAATAAAATATCTGATAGAGATGTAAAACTTATTGACGAAGTAAATATATCTGATAATGATGTTGTTTTGATTGCTGCTAGATCGACTTTGCGTATTGAAATGATCGAAAAGTGCCGATCACTTAATATAAAAAATTTTTTTGAGATCGATTTTTTTGATGACGGTTATTTTTTCAAAGACATAACGCCTGAAGAATATCCATTGATGCTAAGTTATTGGTACAAGATGAGAACCGGCGAAGATGTTGATCTTGAAAATCCCAAAAAGTTCAACGATAAACTTCAGTGGTTGAAATTATATGATCGTGATCCTTTGAAAACTTTGTTGACTGATAAATATTTAGTTCGGGATTATATCAAAGAAAAGATCGGTGAAAAATATTTAATTCCGTTGTTAGGTGTATGGGATAATTTCGACGAAATTAATTTTGATGAACTGCCGGATCGTTTCGTTCTGAAATGCAATCACGGCAGTGCAATGAATGTTATCGTCAAGGATAAATCAAAGTTAGACATTGCAAAGGCTAAGGCAAACTTTGATCGTTGGTTGAAAATCAATTATGCTTATAACGGTTTGCAGTTGCAATATCTTGACATAAAGCCGAAAATTATTGCTGAAGAGTACATTGAAAATTTGCCTGGTGATCTTTGGGATTATAAATTTTGGTGTTTCGGCGGCAAAGTTGAAAGTATAATGTTTTTGTCGAATCGTGGCAAAGGTCTTTGTAAAAATAATTACGATCGAAATTGGAAAAAAATGGACTTTTCAAGCAGTGATTATCCAAGCAGTGATTTAAAAGTCGATAAGCCGGATAATTTAGATGAGATGATTGATCTTTCCGAACAGTTGTCAAAAGGCTTTGCATATGTTAGAATTGATTTATATCGATTGAATGACGGCACGATCAAATTCGGTGAATTTACTTTCACGCCGTTTAATGGTTTATATACGTGGCATCCTGAAAGTATGAATGATTATTTTGGTGAGCTGATCAAATTGCCGATTGATAAATAATTTTAGTGTCTGCGTATTCAATCAGAAAAATTTTCAGAGGTGATTTTTATGAAGCACATTAAAACCGTAAACAAACCAACGTTGCAAGAATCGATCAAACAAGGCGGCTGTGGCGAATGTCAAGCATCTTGTCAATCAGCTTGTAAGACTAGTTGCACAGTTGGAAATCAAGTCTGCGAGCGTCAAAAGAAATAATTTCTTTGAAATGATCGCAACAAAAAAAGTAGACAATTCTAAAATGAGTTGCCTACTTTTTTTAATTGCCGACAAACGGCGTAATTTAAATCGTGAAATGCTTTTCGACTGATCTTTTTATTCAAAAATCGATCATAAATTTCATCCACATTACAAATGATCGGACGGTTAGCATAAATTTTGCAAAGTTTAGTTGTTTCATCGAAATGTCTGCAAACTCCATCGCCACGATCTAATGAAGAATATAATTCAGACTTCGATAATTGTTGACAACATAAACCACATTTATCGCACTCAAACTTACTCATTAACCGTGCTTTTCAATCAAGCCAACGATTTGAGGATTAATATTTTTTCCATTCTCAGTCAACATTGGAGTATTTAAAATTTGTCTTATAACATCTGATACACTAAATGCATTCATCACTCTTCTTTGTACATTGTAACTATACTGTCTGAAATCAGTGCCGTAAGTTGAAATAATATCTTTTACATCTGTAACCGTTGGTATAAATTTTTCATTCAATTCATCAAGAATCTCATTAATTTGATAACCACGAGCCGAAACTGCATTGAGAAAGGAACAAGCACTTCTACATTGTTCTTCATACATACGAGCCTTATCACGATTTGATTTTGCATTAGAAAGTGCCGTATCTGCTTTATCCCTCAAAATTAAACCACTAAATGCAATAGTAATTGGATTTAATGCTCCAAGTGCATAACCGGCTACTCCAATCGCTGCAAAATCCAAAAATTCAAAGTCTTCAACGTTTCTCATCAACTTATCGTCACTAATGGCTTCTTCTCTTAATTCATTTATTTTAACATTATATTCAAACGGTAAATTATGAATCTGCAAAAAATGATGAGTAAAATATTTAATACTTGTCTGTTTAATGTAAACTTTGTTTTTTCCCAAACATTCAAGAGTGTTTTGACAATCTCTTTTAGCGGCTTCGTAATTACTTTTTGCATTGTCAGCAATTTCTTGAGCTTCTCTGTTAATTGATTTTGCTCTGTCCATTGTATCCAACGAATCAATAGTTTTTACTGCTCCGAAAACTGCTGCTGCGCCTAAAATAAAAGGTAACGGCATAAAATCAACTCCTCATAAATCTGTCAAATTCATCAAACGTTTTAAATGTAAGTTCTCCGCCAAATTCTTCTGCTATATCGTTGAGTGCATCATTCATCGAATCAAAATCATTATTTTTAAGTGCCGTTTCATAATTGTTAAGACTTCTGTCGATAACTTGCTGACGATTACTTAAAAATTGTGCAACGTCACGTTCAAATTCTTCACGTTGTGCTTTCATCATTGCGATTGAATGTTCACAGAAAGCGTGTATAAATTCATAACGTTGACGTGCAGCTTTAGCCTCCATACGAAAATAACGTATTCGATTAACTACGCCATTCAAGAAACCACTTGCAAAGTAATTAATGATCGCACCTGCAATGTTACCGACAACTGCTCCGACCGGACCGCCTACAAATGCACCAATAGCAGTTCCTGCCATAGTAGCTGCATTTTGAATTACAATGTCTAAGCCTTTATCGACAAATTTGTTTAAAAATTCAGTGCCTGTAATTTCTCCTTTCATTAACTTATCAAATGAATCGTAAACATCATAAATTGCTCCTGCTGTAGTAATAACAGAATTTGACTTTAAAGTGTTACTCAAAATATTTTTGCCGACTCGTTTTTCAACTTCCTTTGCAAGACTTTTAAAAGCCTTCTCAGCAATTTCTTCACCGTGTTCTTTACCATAAGTTACGATTGAATTAGTTGCAGTATTGACAACTATATCACCAGCCGCTTGACTAAATTTTTTTCGCCCATCAATTACTGCATCAAAGTTTTCAGCCACTTGATTATTAAACTCTTTATTTACTGTATCAACTCCAGCTTTGATATAACGATTTTTAGAAAATTGATCCATAAAATCCACCACCTTACGACACTTTAAAAAAATAAAATCAAATACAGTCAAGTCAAGTTAAGTGTAAATAAAATATATTTTTATAATAGCGTTTTTTTTTTTTAATGTCAAGTGCTATTTGCACTTAAATTTATATTCAAAATTTATGGTATATAATGAATTAAAAATCTTTTCTAAAATATGATTTGAGGAGGAGATTTTTATAATGTTCACTGTAAAGAAAATTGAAATGGTCAACAAAACTTTTCGCTTGCCTACTGATTTAGTTAAACGCCTTGCAACCGTAGCTCAGGAACAAGGCGTTTCAATGAATAACTTAGTGGCTCAATGTTGTGAGTATGCACTTGATCAATTAAAAGTTTCCAACGAACGTAAAGAACAAATAAACGACTCTCAATGATCAGAAATTATAATATCAAAAAAATTTTTATTTGTGGTGTCTTCGTAGGACACAATCGCAAAAAAATTTTCATTTATTTTTGTCGTCGTGATCATCAAAAAGATTTTCAACAGGGTATTCAATAATTGCTTTCGCCATCTCTTCAAAATCAGCGTCGTTTAATGAATCAGCGATATTTTCAAATTCCTTTGCAAGCCGTTCAGCACCTTTCATTATACATTGCGCTTGAATTTTATCATCACTTTTGACGGCGTTATAATCTTCTTCGAGTGCGTCGATCTCTTCAGTCAACTTGATAAGTTCCGAAAGTTTATCATAAACGTCTTGATCGTCGATCGTTGATTGAAGATTATTCGCAGGTTGATTTTTGAGTTGAGAAAGTTTTTTCCGCCAGCGTCTATGTTCAAGATCATCGATCAAAGAATCAATATCTAAATATCGTTGCATTGGATCTAATTTCGTGCAACGCTTAATGATCTTTTGAAGGTAACCACGATAATTTTTACCTAAAAGTCTTTGAAGTGTCATACCAAGAGAATAAATATCACTGCGAGCATCAGTCGGAGCAAAGCCGTATTGTTCCGGCGGAGCATATCCACGAGTGCCTAAATTTTCAGTATCATTTTTATTGTCAATCTTCAAAATGCTTGCAATGCTGAAGTCGATCAATTTAATTTCGCCGTCATTCGTCAACATAATATTTGACGGCTTAATGTCCCTATGAATAATATTTTTTTCGTGCAAGATTTTCAAAGCGTTGCAAATTTGCAAAAGAATATCAGCCGCTGTTGATTCGTCAAAATGATTTTCGTACTTCAAAATTTCTGCAAGCGTACGACCTGCAATGTATTCTTCGATAACTAAAAGCGTTTCGTTAATTTCAATCAGTCGATAAATTTTCGGAACGTATTTATTTTTGAGTTTTTGCAGATTATAATACATTTCAGCAGATTTAAGATCACGACGTTTAGCAACGCAGACTTGTTGACCAACTTTATCATAGACAACTGAAACTTTTCCATTTTGATCATCTTTCAAAACGTCAATCACTTCATAAAAATCTTTCAATAAATCCATTTCGATCACCTCAAAAGCAATTTTATCAAAAATTTTTTCGGAGGCAACTATGAAAAAATTGCACGATAAGGACACTGATAAATTATTTTCAGAACTCAAAACTGACGACGACATTGAAAAATTTCTATCGTCTAATCGTGAAGAATTTACAATTTCACTTTCTGAATATTTATCAAAATTGTTAGAGTCGAAAAATTTATCAAAAGCTGAAGTTGTTAGAGATTCAAAAATTGAAAGGACTTATGCCTATCACATATTTAACGGAAATAAAAAACCTTCACGGACAAAACTTTTGGCGATCGCTCGTGCAATGAAACTTGATCTTGATGAAACGCAATATTTATTACGATACGCCGGGCAAGCCTTACTATATCCACGTAATACTTGGGACGCAGTTATAATTTTATCGATCGAAAAAGATTTATCCGTCGAAGATATAAATTCAATGCTTGAACAGTTAGGTGAAAATCAATTATTAGGATAAAAAAATTCCACTCGCTAAATTATGCAAGTGGATTTTTTATTTGTTTTGAAAAAATATCTTTAGCCAATATTATATTTCACTCTACTGCAGTATATTCAAAGTTTTTCGTTGTATCAATAGCTCCCCAATTAGTTGAATTATTATCAGCAATATAATATCTTATAATCGTCGCACCAGTATTATTATGAATAATTATAGTATGCTGATATCTCCCAGCGAATGCCGAACCTGCAATAGCAAAATTTAAAATGATCGTCAAAATAAAAATACGAACAAAATTATTTCTAATCATAATCATCAACTACTTTCTTAAGAATAATATTTAAAAAATCTTTAAGTAAAATTATAAAAAAAAAAAATTTGCTTTTGTCAAGTATTTTTTATAAAAAAATTTCCACTCGCTAAATTATGCAAGTGGATTTTTTATTTGAATTTTTTATTGAAAGTTTTATTTACAAAATTATTTACTGAAAATTATTTCTGCGGAGCTTTCTTGAACATTCCGAGAGCAACTGCACCAACTGCTGCGCCTGCAAAGATCGCAACAAGATACATTAATGGATTGCCGATCGTCGGAACAACGAAAATTCCACCGTGAGGAGCCATTAAAGTGCAACCGAACATCATAACAAGTGCACCGGCTAAAGCGGAACCTATAACGCAAGGCGGAATGACGTGAACAGGATCAGCCGCCGCGAATGGAATTGCACCTTCAGTAATGAAGGAAAGTCCCATAACAACGTTAGTCGGACCGGATTTAACTTCGTTTTCAGTGAATTTATTTTTAAAGAACATTGTAGCAAATGCAATCGCAAGCGGCGGAACCATACCGCCGGCCATAACAGCAGCGATAACATAATAATTGCCTTGAGTGAGAAGACCAACGCCGGTAACATAAGCCGCTTTATTGATCGGACCACCCATATCAATAGCCATCATACCACCGACAAGTGCACCCATCAAAACTTTAGCAGAAGGATCCATATTACTAAGTGTATCAATCAACCAGCTGTTAATAGCAGCGATCGGCGGACCAATAATCAAAGTGCAAATTATACCAATAAACAAAATACCAAGTAAAGGATAAATCAAAATCGGTCTGATACCTGCAAGTGCATCCGGCAATGATTCTGTAATAGTCTTGAGTTTGTTGACAATCCAGCCTGCAAGAAAACCGGCTAAAAGTGCACCTAAGAAACCTGAACCATTAGCACCGGAAAGTGCACCACCGACAAAGCCAGCTGCAAGACCCGGACGATCAGCGATCGACATTGCGATAAAACCTGCAAGAACAGGTAACATAAATCCGAATGCTGCGCCGCCGGTATTTTTGAAGAACGCTGCAACAGGTGTTATCGATCCGAAATTACCACGTTGATCAGCAGGTAAACTATTAAGATCAACCATAAAACCATCAATCAAGAATGCAAGAGCGATCAAAATACCACCGCCGACAACGAACGGTAACATATGAGAAACGCCATTCATCAAATGCTTGTACGCTTGACGACCAAGACTTTCATTTGAAACGTCTGATGCACCTTCAGCCTCAGCACCACCGGCAGCGGCGTGATAAACCGGCGCAGAACCTGCAAGCGCACGATCAATAAGTTCATCAGCCTTATTAATACCGTCTGCAACTTTCGTGATAACAACTTTCTTACCGTCGAAACGTGCCATTGCAACATTCTTATCAGCTGCAACGATAATACCGTCAGCTTTTGCAATTTCTTCAGCCGTCAAAACATTCTTAGCACCGCCGGAGCCGTTCGTCTCAACTTTGATCGAAATTCCACGTTTTTTGGCGTGCTGTTCCAGTGACTCAGCCGCCATAAAAGTATGAGCAATACCGGTCGGACAAGCGGTAACAGCAAGAATTTGAATGTGATCTGCAGTTGAAACCGGTGCAGCATTTGCTGAATCAGCCGGAGCTTGAAATTTTCCGTCTTCTTTGTCGTCGATCAGTTTTAAAAATTCTTCTTTAGTTGTCGATTTGATCAACGCCTCTTTAAAATCCGGATCCATAATCATTGTTGCAAGTTTTGAAAGAATCATTAAATGATCGTCAGCACCATCAGCCGGAGCAGCAATCGCAAAAAATAATCTCGCTGGGTTGCCGTCCATAGATTGAAAGTCGATACCTTCAGGAATAGTCATTGCGGCAAGACCCGGAGCCTTAACGCCGGCGGATTTAGCGTGCGGCGTTGCAATTCCATCACCTAAACCTGTTGTGCCGGATGCTTCACGTGCAAGAACATCTTTCTTATACTGCTCTTTGTCTTTGAGGTTGCCGCCTTTTTCCATAAGATCAACAAGATGTGAAATTGCATCTTGCTTATCTTTGACGTGAGCACCGAGATCGATACTTGCGTTTTTGAGTAATTCAGTAACTCTCACTTTTTTCACTTCACTTTCTATTAATGTGTAATGGGTAATGTGTAATGGGTAATTGAAGATTTTCTGTTTAATAATTGCCAATTACCCATTATCAATTACCAATTAAGAAAATATGCTTTTGATCTTCTTGAGAATTTTGCTGCTAAAGCTGGCATCATCTTCATCTTGATGGTGAATCGGAGCGTGACCGGATAAGACACGTTCAAGAAGTTGATCCGGCTTGTTGATACCTGTAACAACGGCAGTTTGGATTAAACGCTTGCCGTTAAATCTATACATAGGAACATTAGCACTTGCAGCAACAATGATCGCGTCAGCCTCTTTAATATCATCGTCAGAAAGTTCATCATAAACGCCTTCAGCACCACGAGTTTCAACGTGAATTGCAATGCTGCGTTTCCAAGCTGCTTGTTTGAGTGCCTCAGCCGCCATATGTGCTGATGAAATTCCTGTCGGACAAGCCGTCACAGCTAAAATTTTTACACGTTCAGCAGGTGTTGAATTAGATTTTGCCTCTGATGCCTCACGTTCAGATTCTTTTGCATCGATCAACTTTAAAAATTCGTCAGTAGTCTTTGCTTTGATCAATGATTCTTTAAAGTCCGGATCCATTAACAAGACTGCAAGTCGACCCATTTCAGTCAATGATTTATCATCAGCTTTTTCAGGTGCAGCAAACAAGAATAATAATCTTGCAGGTTTACCGTCGATCGAATCAAATTCAACGCCATTAGGAACAGTTATCGCAGCAATCGCCGGTTTTTTGACGCTATTATTTTGTGCGTGCGGAGTCGCTAAACCATTGCCTAAACCTGTTGATCCGCCGGCTTCACGTGCTAAAACGTCTTTACGAATGGCTTTTTTATCTTTGATAACGCCGCTCGACGCAAGCAGATCAATTAACATATCGATCGCTTCTTGCTTGCTTGACGGATTCATATTAAGTGCAACTGAACCCTTTGGAATAAATTTAGTGATTTTCATTTTATTTCACTTCTTGTAATTAATTAATTTTACTAATCAACAATTCCTAATTCCGAATTCCGAATTATGAATTATTTATTGAATTGTTTTCAAAAGTGCCTCGACTTCAGGACGTGTTGCAAGATTTTCAGAGAATGCAGAGGCTGAACCGGTTGCAATACCCATATGGAAAGCCTTCTTATAATCGCCGTTGCTTTCAATGTAACCGGTGATGAAACCTGCAACCATTGAATCACCTGCACCGATCGAATTAACAAGAGTACCTTTTGGAGCCGGTGAAAAATGAGAATCGCCATCAGCAGTAACTAAGATCGCTCCGTCGCCTGCCATTGAGATCAAAACATTTTGTGCGCCTTTCTCTTGCAACTTCTTAGCATATTCAACGATCTCTTCATTACTCTTGAGTTTAACGCCGAACATATCACCGAGTTCGTGATTATTAGGTTTAATCAGCCACGGCTTATACTGCAAAACTTTCAACAAAAGACCTTTTTCAGCATCAACAACAATTCTGATCTTCTTATCTTGAAGTCTCAAAAGTACTTGCTGATACATATCATCTGGTAAAGTTTTTGGAACTGATCCACTTAAAACTAACGTGTCACCTTCGCCAAGTTTTTCAAGCTGTTTGAAGAGTTCTTCACGTTTTGCCTCGCTAATGTCCGGACCTTGACCGTTGATCTCTGTCTCAACGTCAGCTTTGATTTTAACATTGATTCTAGTGAAACCGTTAGGCAGTTGCACAAAATCACTTTGCACATTATGTTCAAGAAGTTGACGCTTGATCTCTTCACCGGTAAAACCTGCAACGAAACCGAGCGCAGTAGATTTTTGACCGAGATTACTAAGAACGATTGAAACATTAATACCTTTTCCGCCGCCGAGAACATTTTCATAGCTTACGCGATTAATTCCGCCGGTTTTAAGCGGATTATCAAGGCGCAAAATGTAATCAAGCGCAGGATTGAAAGTTACTGTGTAAATCAATTCAATTCCTCCTCAAATATAATTAAAAAAATAATAGCCTCTTGCAAAATGAATTTAATTTGCAATCAGCTATAATATACAACAATTAAAATCGTTGGTCAAACAAATTTTCAAAATCTTTTGTACGATCAAAATTATTTTTTCTCTTTGCCTTGAAGAGCGTCCCAAGCCTCATTAGCACGTTCGACGAAGAGATTTTGAATTTTTTTATTTTCACCGAGACCGTGCAAATACGATCTTACAGTAAAGCCTTCTTTCTCAAGAATTGATTTATGTGAATCTGGCTCATCGCCCGCCATATCGTTATTAGCGTGATCACCTGCAACCATCATAATAGGCATAAGCAAAACTTTTTTGAAACCTTTTCTCTTGAGACGGTGAATTGCTTGTTCAAGTCTTGGCCAGCCTTCAACAGTATAAACATAAGCGTTATTCATTCCGGCGTAATGCAAGCGAGTGTTGATAACGGAGTAATAAGCATTCGACGGATGCGGCGTGCCGTGCGCCATTAATAAAACGGCTTCATCTTTAGCAACTTTCGGCATATTTGATTTAATCGCCTTGACAAATTCCATAACGTCGTCAGATTGTTCTTCTTGACCTTGCCAATACATAAGCGGCGTTGAAAGTGTCATAGCTTTAAATTGATCTTTGTAGAGGTTGAAAACGGCTTTTGCATAATCATACTCCATACCCGGAATAACGTCGAATGATACAAGTGCAATTCTAGTATAACCTTCACGCTGTAAATCTTCTAATGTTTCTTCCGGCGTTTTATAATCGCATTTGCCTTCATTCTCTTTGATATGATCAATTACGATATGACTTGTGAAAGCAGTTACACATTTAACACCTTTATGAGCATTTGCGATCGCTTTTGCCGTTGCGTCGATCGTCGCTGCACGAGATTCTTTATATGTCGTTCCAAAACTCAAAATTACGATCGCATCTTTGTTATTAGCGTGCATCATTGCGGAATTAGGATTTTCATATTTAAGAGTTCCGATCTCTGAAGCCATAATTAATGCAGGTGTAGCGTCTTTGACTTCTTCATTGAGACTGTAAGCAGCATTTACAGGCGTAGTGCTTGCGAAAATTGCTGAACAAGCAAGCGACGCAACTAAAAATTTTTTCCAATTCTTCATAAAAAATATTCCTCCGATTGAATTAAAATTATTTTTGCCGCTCATACATTTCAAAGTGTATTATAAAGTTTTATTTTCAATTTTACAAGTCAAGCATAAAAATTTTTATAAAAAAATACAGCTTTCACAATGAAAACTGCAACAATATTTATTAACTTAAAATCAATTTTTATCATTCGTTAAAAATTTTTCAAGTTCATTTAAAATAATTTCAGCAACTTCAGATTTTTGCATTTGAGGATAAGAATTTAAACCTTTTGAGGTGATCAACGTCACAATATTTGTATCGACGGCGAATCCTGCACCTTTAGCAGTAACATCATTTGCAACGATCATATCTAAATTTTTCTTCTTGAGTTTAGCGATCGCATTCTCTTCAACTGTTTGAGTTTCCGCAGCAAAACCGATCAAAATCTGATGATTTTTTTTCTGACCAAGTTCAAATAAAATATCCGGATTTTTAACAAGTTCAAGAGTCAACGTATCAGAATTTTTCTTGATCTTCTGCGTTGCAGGTTCAGCAACTCTATAATCAGCAACCGCCGCCGACATAATAACTGCATCGCTCATTTCAAATTCAGCATTGACGATATATCGCATTTGCTCCGCTGATTCGACATTGATAACTCTGACATTTTCAGGCGGTGTTAAATTACTTGTCGTAACTAAAACAACCTGCGCACCACGATCAGCCGCTGCTTTAGCAATAGCGTGACCCATTTTGCCGCTTGATCTATTGCCAATGTAACGAACAGGATCGATCGGCTCACGAGTTCCGCCAGCCGTAACAATAATTTTTTTGCCGAACAAAGTTTTTTTCTGCGATAAAATTTTATCAACCTGTTTAACGATCTCTTCAGACTCCGGCAATCGTCCAACGCCTTCACCGCCACAAGCTAATTCACCTTTTGAAGGATCAATGATCTTAACGCCGCGAGTTTTAAGCGTTGATAAATTTGCTGTAACTGCTGCGCTGTTATACATTGCCTCATTCATCGCCGGTACAACAATTAATGGCTTAGTCATTGCGATCGCAACCGTCGTTAAGGCCTCATCCGCAATACCAGAAGACAATTTGCCAATCACATTTGCTGTCGCCGGTGCGATTATCATTGCATCGCACCATTTAGTCCATTTGATATGCGCTGCTGTCTCATCATTTCCAAAAACGTCAGTCATTACCGGTTCTAAACTTATCTCACGAAAAAGCTCAGGCGTTACAAATTTAGTTGCGGCTTTAGTCATTACAACACGAACTTCATCGCCACGCTTTTTAAATTTCCGAACAAGATCAACTACTTTATAAATTGCAATTCCGCCACTTACACCGATTATAAATTTCATTCTTTCACCTGCTTTGCTGTTAATTGCAGGTATTTTATAATTTGAATTTCAATTTGTCAACGCAACTTATTAGATCGCAATAGCACTATCTTCATATAAATCCGGCTTAATCAAATTATCAACGATATTTTCAGTGCTGCCTTCACCGATCGCCAAAAATTCCCAGCCGTTTTTACAACGACACAACGCACCAATTAACATTGAAGTCATTCCGTCATATCTGCCGGACAAATTATAATGACAAATTTTTTGAGTATTTTCCTCGTCAGAAATATTCATATAAGCATTTCTGATCATTCCAAAATGATGACCTTGACCATTCACTTTTGAAACATCAACCATAAAAACGATCATTGAATATTGCTCAGGAATTTTTTCAGGATCGATCAACATAATTTCTGAAACTGATCCGCTGTCTTCCAAGCATTTACCGAGATAACGCACTGATTGTGAATAGTGTTCTGAATTGCAATAACTGATAATATCCTCGTGATCTACCGTCATTTCTTCTCTGTACATCAACATATAAGCATGACATTCAATGTAATTATGTTCAAAGAAATCCGAAAACCAAAGCCCGTTACACGACTTGTAAGGCATTTGCCAGCCGATTTTGATCCTAATTTTCTCGAACAAGCCTTCATCATTTTTTTGAAGATAAATTTCTTGTCCGTCATTCAAATTTATTGACATTTTCACTCACCACCAACAAAATTTTTTCTTTTTTTACAATTATAATTCATTCTTTTAACCAACTTCTTAATAAACTTTAAACTTTTTATAAATTTTTCATAAAAAATAAGCGATCTTTTTTTGATCGCTTAAAAAATTTTTTTCAAGGTCTGAATTTATAACCAACGCCCCAAACAGTTATTAAATGTTTTGGATTAGTCGGTTCTTCTTCGATCGCTTCGCGTAATCTGTTAATGTGTACCGGAATTGTTGAAGTATTGCCCATTGAATCCATTCCCCAAATTCTTTCGTACAAAGTTTCACGATTAAAAACAACATCAGGATTTGACATTAGAAATTCAAGCAGTTGAAATTCTTTGTTAGGCAAAACTTTTTCAATCTGTCCGACAAAAACTCTATGTTTATCTGCTTCTAAAGTAATATTTCCGATCATTAATTTTTGAGTCTCGCTGTTTGCCGGATTTTTTAAACGGTTATATTGTGCAAGCTGAGCTTTAATTTTTGCAACCAGGACACTCGGCGAAAATGGCTTTTCCATATAATCATCAGCACCAAAACCTAAGCCTCTGATCTTGTCAACGTCAGTATTTCGAGCCGTCACCATCATTATCGGTATATCTAGTCTGTCTCTAATATTTCGACAAACTTCAAAGCCATCCATACCGGGCAACATTATGTCAAGTATTATTAGATCATAATTTTCAGTCAGTGCTTCTTTCATTCCGTCAGGTCCGGTTTCTGCTATTACTGTTTCATAGCCGTTAATTTCTAAATAATCTCTTTCTATTGCCGAAATGTCTGCATCATCTTCAATGATCAATATTTTTTGACACATAGCCCTTAACCTTCTTCCTGTTGAAAAATAGGTAATTCAATAATCACTATCAAACCGTGCGGTTTTACATTCTCTATTCTCATTTCTCCTTTCATCATTTCAATTGCTCTAAACGCTATCGAAAGTCCTAAGCCGGTTCCGTCTTCAGTGCGACTTCTTGCCTTGTCAGTCCTGTAAAACGGTTCAACTAAACGCTTTAATGATTCTTCCGGCACGCCTGATCCGTTATCAGCTATGCTTAAGATCGCAATTTTATCTTGACCGACTAATTTTATATAGCAGTCAATTTCATATTCCGGCTTATACTTAATGCTATTGCCTATGATATTTGAAAGCGTTCTTTCAAGAAGTAAGTAACTACCCATAATAATAATATGTTCTTCAGCCTTTAATGTAACTGTCGCTCCGGCTTTCTTCCAAGCATAATTATTTTCTGATACGAAAAATTCAAGCATTTTTTTAAGATCGATCGGTTCTAATGGAATTGCTTTTTGACCGAGTGCAATTTTTGAAAACAGAAATAGTTCTTCGATCATATTATTTAATTCGTCAGCATTCTTTTTAATGACTTTTAAATATCTGTCACGTTTTGCCGGTGAATCTGCCACGCCGTCAATCAAGCCTTCAATATATGCTTTAATTGTTGTCAGTGGAGTCCTTAGATCGTGTGAAATACTTGCAACTAATTCTTTTCTACTATTTTCCTCACGTTTTCGTTCTTGCATAGATTCTAATAATCTTTGCGCCATTAGGTTAAATGCTTCAATTACAGGTTTTATCTCATCCTCTGAATTGTGTTCTAATCGTAATTCTAATTCACCTTCACGAATATTTTCTGCGCCGCGTCTAAGTTTATGCAGAGGCGATAAAATATTTCGCAATAAGTATCTTGACAAAAATAAACTTGTCAAAAAAACAAATGCCATTAAAGAAATAATTGTAAAATACCCTGTACGTTCTATTGCACGTTCTAATTCTTCATCTTTATTATAGGAAGACTTTTCGCTTACAAAGTACAACCAATAAGATTGATTATCAATAACTTGCTTTTCAATACATACAAAATCATCTTCCAAAGTATTTATGTCAGTGAAATCCCTGCCAAACTTTTCATAATTATGCTTATTATGTTCAAATTCTTGTTGACCTCGTGTTGCTAAAGTTGAATTTCCGTAACTGTAGATCGTTTCATTACCTTTTTGAAAGAGTATATAATTTTGTTCCGGTGCAAGCAATCCTATCAGCCAATATTCTAAATCATTTTCTTCATTCTCTTTGATATGTCTGAAGACTATATGATGAATTGCTTCGCAGGCGTGTTGAAATTCTATGCTACTTTCTATGTATATGTGATTGCCACTTCTTGCAAAGAGTAGTAGTCCTATTGTTGAGACTAATATTACCATTAAGGTCATTATTATAGGCACGATGAATACCGTTACATGTGAAAGTAATAGTCGTTTCTTTATTGTCATAGAAACCACAACCATTCTAACAAGTACAGGATTCATTTTACAATTATAAGACATTTTACAAAAATATTATTATAATTCTTTTAACGAAATTTAAATTTTTTATAAACTTTTTTTGCAAAAAAAAACGCCGATATTTTTTATCGTCGTTTAAAAAAATATTATAAATAAATATCCTCGCCGTTATAATTTTCAGCAAAAGAATTTTTTCCACTTATAGGATCACAAGATTCAATAAATTTCTTAACAAGTGGATTCTGCCAGCAATTAAAATACTTCGCCCAAATTTCCTCTACATCGTCACGCAAAATATTACCTATGACGAATGGACAAGTGCAATCTAAACGAACATCACCATTCGGTCGAACAACTGCACCATCAAGTTTTTCAGAAGAAGAATAATTCAACTGTGTGCGAGTTGTCGAGCTAACTAAAATTGTCAACTGATTTTTATAACGTTTAATGATTTCGTCAGTAGTTAAATAAAATTGATTGAGTTGCTCCCGTGACAAAAAAATTTCTTCATTGTCAAAAGCACGACCACTAGGCATAACTTCACCAATAACCAAATATGACGCTCCAAGATTGATCGCTGTTTGCACCATTTTCTCCAAATTTTCCAACTCTGACGGAGTGACAGTTGAGGCAATTCTAAGCGGTATTCCTGACAATGCAATTCTATAAGCTGCCTTTGTTGCACGTTCCCAACTACCTTTAACGCCTCTAAATTCATCGTGACTTTTTGAATTACAACTATCAAGTGAAATTTGAATCCAGTAGAAACGATATTTTTTTAATTTATCGAGAATCTTTTTGTCGAAAAGATATCCATTCGATATGAGATTAAAAATTGTACCATCTTTATAAAGTACGTCCATAATTTCAAAAAGTTTATCGCCTAAAAGTAATGGCTCACCGCCGGAAAATGTCGTTTCAAATAAGCCGCCTTTTTCAACTAACTTTTTTGAAAAATTGATCCAATCATCGCCGGTCACAGTATCAGCAACATTGGAATTGCCCGAACGATTATAGCAGTGCTTGCAACGCAAATTACATTTAGAAGTAACCTCAAACTGCATAGCGATCGGAAAACTGAATTTTTCAGGATAACTACCTTCAGCTATCAAACGGTTTCGGTCTTCGTCAATTTTTGCAGTACTTGCCGCTTCACGTTTCAAACGCTTTTCAATCTCGTCCATATTTACGCCGCCTCCACACGCAAAATTCTCTTGTACTGCAAATCTTGAATTGTATCGATCAAATCGTTAGTCAACTGATCTTTTTCAACGTCATAAATTTCAATAAACGCATCAATAATTTTTGCAAGTGTACGTTGACCATTGCAAAGAAGTAAAAAATCTTTTGCAACTTCATTCAAAAAGAAAAGTTTTTTTTCACGACTGACGACAATTAAAATTTCACCTTCCGTGCGAAATTTCAACGCTTCAATTTTAGGCACTGATTCAAGCAAAATATTTTTCACGATTGAATAACTTTCTAAATCTCTATACATAATTTATTTCCTACTCTGCAAAGTTTTTGGTTCGTTCATACCGGCTTTTAAATCAATGTGTCCTTTTACTGCTGCTGTAACTGCACGACCAATCATATATGCTGCACCTAAAAGTGCTCCAGGAACACCACTTTGAATTTCCTGCGGCATATTGATCACTTTCGGCACTGAATATTTTTTCTTCATAATACAACAACCACCTTCATTTTATAAACAATTAATAAACGCTAAAAAAGTTTAAAACATTATAAAAAAAAAAACGATTGTCAAGCATTTTATAGAAATTTTCGATCAAAATTGAAATAAAAAAATCCGCTATCGTCAGCAGATTCAATAATAAATTTTTGATATTAATTGATCGTTTCAGCACCGAGATAAGCTCGAATAACTTCAGGATTATTTTGAATTTCTTCCGGCGTACCGCTTGCAATTATAATCCCATATTCCAAAACATAAATTCTTTCACAGATACCCATTACTAAACTCATATCGTGTTCGATCAAAAGTACTGTCAAGCCGAATTGTTTTCTGATCCAGCGGATCATTTCCATTAATTCATTCGTTTCTTGTGGATTCATACCTGCCGCCGGTTCATCAAGCAATAATAATTTTGGTTTTGCCGCTAATGCTCTTGCGATCTCTAATCGTCTCTGCGCACCGTAAGGCAAATTTTTAGCGGCTTCATTTGCATGCTCATCAAGTTTAAAAATTTTTAATAACTTTAAACTTTCCTCTTCGATCTCATCTTCTTCTGAAAAATATCTTCCGAGTCTCAAAACGGATTCAAGTAAACCGTATTTAACGTGGCAATGATAAGCAATCTTGACATTATCTAAAACACTCAATTCAGAAAACAAACGGATATTTTGAAAAGTCCTTGCAATACCGCGTTGAGTAATTTGATAAGGCTTTAAACCTACAAGGCTTTTGCCGTCAAAAGTAATTTCGCCGGTCGTAGGTTGATAAACGCCGGTTATCAGATTAAATGCCGTCGTTTTACCTGCGCCATTCGGTCCGATAAGTCCAATCAATTCGCCTTGATTGATATAAATATTGAAGTCGTCAACAGCTTTCAAGCCGCCGAAGACTTCAGAAACATTTTCAGCTTTTAAAAGTTCCGCCATTTGATCACCTCAAAAATTTATAAATTTAACGAACTTGTCAAAATCATTGTTAATGATCAAATCTTCATCAAAATTCATTTCAGTTAAAAATTCTTCAGCAAGTTTAAAATCACCAACGCCTGAAGGATCATGAGCATCAGAGCCAACGAAGATCGGAACTTGCAAATTCATACAGAGATTTAACATTGTTTCATAATTCTTGTAACAATTCAGTCGCCGATCTTTTTTGAAAAGTGAACTGCTATTAATTTCAAGTGCAACGTGATATTCTTTCGCTGCAAGCACTAAATGATTGTAATCAAGCGGTGTATGATCGTCGTCCGGATGTGAAACAAAATAAATTTTCGGGTGTTTCATACAAGAAATTAAATTTTGAGTATTCTTTGCAATGCCTTCATCGTGATAACATTGTACGTGAATCCCGGCAATTCCATAATCAAGACGATCGATCCATTCTTGATCAAGTGATAAAGTTCCGTCATTTAATACGTTAATCTCGCTGCCGTGAAAAATTTTTACTCCGAAAATTTCACGTGGAATAACTTTTAAATTGCAAAAGTAAAACGGATCACAAGTTCCAGGAATGCCCGGAGCGTGTTCCGTGAAACCGATCGCCTTTAAACCTTTAATGCTCGCTGCATAAGCCATTTCTCGAATCGTTCCATAAGCGTGACCGCTTGCATAAGTGTGAGTATGAATATCTAAAATTATTTTTTGTTTCATATAAGTTCACCATAAATTATTTTTGATTTAAATCTGACTTCGCTTTCTCATATTCAACAGGATTATAATTATTCAAACCTAAATTCGGAAGTTGGTGATCTAAAAAATACGCTGGAGGATGCCCATTTGTAAATTTATGAGTTTTTGTTCTGAATGGATTATATAATTCTTCAGCCGTTGCGGCTTGAATGAATTTGTCACCTGCTAATTCTTTTCTAACAAAGAAAGCATTTACACCATTTAAATTGGTTCCAACTAATTGATAACCAAGTTTTCGACCAAGAAGTTCTAAAGCCTTCAAAGATGCACCGAAACAATCGGAGCCGTCCCAATGATGTTTTTCGTTGTAAGCCATTTTCCATTCATGATTAGGCGGAAATTTTGCATTGTATTCAATAACAACTGCTCTAGGATTGACAACGTTAATTGTTTCCCAAATGTAATAATCATTACCGTCAACATCAATGCTTAAAAGATCAATTTCACCTTTCACAACGCTACTTATTAAATCGTTGATATTGTCTTTAGTGATGAAGGCACATTTAAAAACAAGCTGTTTATTTGAGATCGCAGGATAAAATCTTGATGCAATTTCTTGAATATTTTTTTCACTGCCATCGATCCAGAATCCACGCCAGCCTTTATGCAGAAGATAATGACCGTTGCTCTCAAGTCCATTTTCAACTCCGAACTCAACGAAAATTTTATTCGTCGTACCAATGCGATTAAAAATTTCTTCAATAATTCCATCTTCATCATTTTGTGAATAGACTTTGAATCCATATTTCTCAAGGCATTTATCATTTTCAAGACGGCGGCTCGTCAAAAGTTCATATGCAAGCCCCCCCCCCCCCAAGTATTGTGTAATTAAGAATTTATCAACATTCATTATAAAAATCCTTTCTTTAAAAATTTTATCGCTATTATAATTATCATCAACGATTTAAAATCAACGACTGATTTTATCAAGCACTTGACGAATCGGTTTTAAATTTGTAATTTCCATATAACCGAAAAGACCTTGCGGACGATAAAACATCAACAAGATCAATGCAAGTGCATAAATGATCATTCTAAATTCAGGCCAAGCTGCAAGTGCCGCTGAAATGAATGTAACGACGAATGCTCCGGCGATTGATCCTGTTATCGATCCGAGTCCGCCTAAAACAACCATAATCAAATAATTGAACGAAGCCATAAAAGTAAATGAATTCGGACTGATCAAATAGAATTGATGAGCGAAAAGTCCGCCGGCGATACCTGCGAAAGCTGCGCCGATCGTGAACGCCATTACTTTATATTTCGTCGTGTTGATACCCATAGCCTCAGCGGCGATCTCATTTTCACGAATCGAAATGCAAGCACGTCCGTGTGTTGAGTTGACAAAATTTTTAATGAAGAAAAGAGTAAAAAGCATTATGAAAAATACCCAAGTGAAGTCCGTTAAATGTTTAATGCCTTTAAAACCTGCTGCGCCGCCAACGTATTCAATATTCATAATCACGATACGAATAATTTCACCAAGTCCTAAAGTTGCGATCGCAAGATAATCGCCACGAAGTCTAAGAGTCGGAAGACCGATCATAAATCCCAAAAGACCTGCCGCCGCTGCACCTGCGATCAATGCAACGATCAACGGCATTCCGAAATTCGTCGTGCAGACAACTCCAACATAAGCACCGACTGCCATAAATCCTGCGTGACCAAGTGAAAATTGTCCTGTATAACCGTTGATCAAATTCAGACTTGCTGACATTATGATATTTATTCCGATTAAAATTAAATTCAGCTGCCAAAACGATCCGATCACTCCGGCACTCATCAAGCCTTGCAATATTGCAAAGACAATCAGTCCGACGATCAGCATTATAAAATCTCGTTTTCTGATTGAGTTCATCCAATAAATTCCTCCAATCTGTTTTAAATTAATTTTCTAAAATAATTCATAAATCATCTTGTATATCGCGCCAATCTTCCTTGCCTTCAATTCTATTCTTTGCAAGTTCGCAGTATCTCATTGATTTTTCGATCAAAATAAAATTTCTATCGAACTTTTTGCAAGATACCGCCGTTGTACCTGAACCGCCGAATGGATCAAGAATGATTTTTCCTGTCGTGCTTGAAACGATCCGATCTGTAAGTTCTTCGGGAAAAGGTGCAGGATGTGGATTTTTCATTTTCTGCTTGATTTCCCAAACGTCGGTATATTTATTTGCGCCTTTTGCAAGTTTAAAATTTTTGTTACAGATCAAATAAATTTGTTCAGTCGTTGGTAAGAAATAACCGGGATTGAAATTAATTGCGCCGGAACGTTTCCAAGTGATAATTTGTCGAAGTGGAAAACCTTTTAAAATTTCGCCTCTGTCTTGTAAAAGTCCGGCTTGTACACGATTTTTATTGTTGTAGAAAATTGCACCGTCGTCTGTAATAATCCTGCACATTTCAGTGACGCATTCACGCTGCCAAGAAATATATTCATCATAAGGCATATTGTCATCATATTCAGCATAACCGTTTTTGATCGCGGCATTTTTCCATTTGCCGACTTTAGTATTTCTATGCAAGCCGTTACCCGTCGAATTAAACAAATTATATGGCGGTGAAGTAATTATAATATCAATGCAATGATCGGGCATTTTTCTCATAACTTCTAAACAATCGCCGTGAATGATTTTATCAATGCAAGTGTCTATTGAAAATGTTTCGCCAAATTCAATTATTTTAGTTTTACAATTATTAAAAATTTCTTCTGTATCATCTTCAAATAACGAATTAATTTTAAACCTTTTCATTAGTATTTTTACCGAAGAGACCGGAAGGCTTGATCAAAAGTACAAGGATCAAGATCGCAAAGGCCGCTGCATCTCTAAACGTTGACGAGAGAAAACCGGATACAAGTGCTTCAATTACGCCTAAAATGATACCACCGACGACTGCACCCGGTAAAATTCCAATTCCGCCTAAGACTGCTGCAACAAAGGCTTTCAAGCCGGGCATTATACCCATCAACGGATCAATAGTATTGTAATAGACACCGACTAAAACGCCGGCGGCTGCCGCAAGTGCTGATCCTATGCAGAATGTCAATGAAATGATCTGATCGGAATTTATACCCATTAATTGTGCCGTTTCAGTATCAAATGATGCCGCTCTCATTGCTTTACCGACTTTCGTTTTTTGGACAATATAAGTTAAAATCGCCATCAAAACGATCGTAATTCCTAAGATCAGAAGTTGTTGACCGTTGATAATGAAACCGCCGAAATTGAATGAAATATTTTCAATGACATTCGGAAAAGTTCTCGGCGTTGGAGTTACAAAATACATTGTTACATATTCAAGAAAGAATGAAACGCCGATCGCCGTGATCAATAAAGAAATTCTTGGAGCGTGACGCAATGGTTTATAAGCAATTTTTTCGATCAGCATTCCAAGACAAGCCGTTATGACCATTGAGATCAACAACGCCGGAATGATCGGCAGGTGTAACATTGAAATCGCAAAAAATCCAATGTAAGCACCGAACATATAAACGTCACCGTGTGCAAAATTGATCAGCTTGATTATTCCGTAGATCATCGTATAACCAAGAGCGATCAAAGCGTAAATGCTGCCGAGTGAAACGCCATTGATTAATTGTTGTATAAACTGGTGAAAAAAATCCATAAAATTCACTTCCTGTAAAATTTTTCAGTTACAGTTAGAAAAATGATTGAATCGCATTCAGAATCATTTTAAAGAAAGATTTCTGTTCAACGTCACTGGTTGCAACAACATTTGTTTCTGCAACTTCTTGACCGTCACATAGAACACGAACTTTTCCAACTGTATCACCTTTTTTGATAGGTGCACGCAAAAAACTAGGTATATCATAATTAATTTTGTATGCTTCATTGTCATCTTTGAAAACCGGCATAACAATTTCATCAGTCGTCTTGACCGGCATAGTATGTTTACGACCGGAAATTATCGGAACGTTATCAACCGTTTCATTTGATCTAATCAGTGTTGAGTTTTCAACCTTTGAAAAACCATAATCCAAAAGTGCAATAGAATCATTCCACATATAAACACTATCAAGAACGACGGCGATCAACTGTACGCCATTTCGATTAGAGGCAGAGATCAAGCAACGACCGGCGGCATCAGTATAACCGGTTTTAACGCCGTTGCCACCTTGATAAAGCCATAACATTTGATTTTCATTGCGTAAAAGATGAGCAGGATCATGTACCCAAGGAAAAATTTTTTCTTTAGTGCTGACGATCTCTTCAAAATGATCAAGTGAATAACCATAAGCGGCAAGAATCGCCAGATCATAAGCTGTAGTATAATGATTTTCATCGGGCAAACCGTTAGCATTAGTGAAATTTGTATCTTTTGCGCCGAGTTCCTTTGCACGTTTAGTCATATGAGCTGCAAATTTCGGAACACTGCCGTCAACGTGTTCAGCGATCGCTATCGCCGCGTCATTTCCGCTGATCATCATCATTCCGCTTAAAAGATCGCCGAGTGGAATTTTTTCACCGACTTCAAGCCAAAGCGTTGATCCTTCTGCACCTGATGCATTATTGCTGACAGTTACAATTTCGTCAAGATTGCCGTATTCAAGCGCAGTTATCAAAGTCATCATTTTCGTTGTTGACGCAGGAAACATTTTTCTATGTGCATCACGTTGATAAATTATGTGTCCGGTTTTAGCCTCAATGACAACCGCTGAAGTTGCCGTCATATTCGGCAATTTGTCATTTGGCGGAACAGGCTTTGTATTTTGAATCGGCGTTATGCTGTAACCTGGATTTAAGCCGGAATTTGGATTTATTGTCGATTGTTGATTTGTGATTGTTTCGGCAGGCTGTGCCATTTGCAATTCAGAAACGGGTTCAGCCGTCGTCAAAGAATTAAACAAGGCTAACGAACTGATCGCCGTTGTTAGAATTGCCGTTGAAATTTTTAATTTCGACTTCATATTTTCACCTCGTTTTCAGATTCATTATAAATTCATTTTTCTATGTATCGTTGAATATTCCTTTATCATTAAGAAAAATTTTTGTAAATCCTTCAACGAGTTGTAAATTTTTTTAAGTACAACTAAATTTTCCGGCAGCATTCGCCATTGCAAAAGCGGCTTGTAAATTAAATCCACCGGTGAAACCGTCAACGTCGACAACTTCGCCTGCAAAAAATAATCCGCTGATAATTTTAGATTCCATCGTTTTGGGATTAATTTCTTTCGTTGAAATTCCGCCGGCAGTTACAATCGCTTCTTCAATCGATCTTGTTTTTGTGATCGTCAATCGCAGATCACGCAGAATTTCGATCAAGCGTCGCCGTTCAGCTTGAGTTATTGAATCTATATGTTTTTCTTCGTCGATAAAGGCTAGATCTAAAATCACCGAAATTAATTTTGAAGGTAAGAGATCGACGAGTGCATTTTTAGCTGATTTTCGCTTGAATTTTTCAAAGTCTCTTAGTACTCTTGCTGATAATTGTTCCGGCGTTAATGCAGGTTTTAAATTTATCGATAGTTCAACGAATTTATTTTCACTCAACAAAAATGAAACTTGACGACTTAACGATAAAATTATTGGTCCGGATACGCCAAAATGAGTAAATAACATTTCGCCAAATTCATCGGCGATTTTTTTATTGTCTGCAAAAAGTGTAACTCTGACATTTTTTAAAGATAAACCTTGTAAATCTTTCACAAATTCTTCTTCAGTCTCAAGCGGCACAAGTGCAGGTAAAATTTTTGTGATCGTATGACCAACTTGTTTAGCAAGTTTAAAACCGTCACCGGTTGATCCGGTTGCAGGATATGACGCTCCGCCGGTTGCTAAAATTACAGCATCAGCACTTTCAATTTTGTTATTGATTTCAACACCTGTAATTTTTTTATCTGTAGTTATAATTTTTGTCACTCTTGCATTTGTACGAATATCAACGCCTAAATTGATCATTTTATTGATCAAAGCGTCAACAACTTCTTTTGCGTTATCACTCATCGGAAAAACTCTATTGCCACGTTCGATCTTTGTTTTGACACCAAGCGATTCAAAAAAATTTATCGTGTCATTTGAGTCAAAATTTTTCAAAACGCTATTCAGAAAACGACCATTGCCCAGAATATTTTTAATTATTTCAGGTATATCAGCAAAATTTGTAATATTACAACGACCTTTTCCTGTTATACTTAGTTTTTTGCCAAGAAAATTAGTTTTTTCAAGTAAGATTATATTTTTTGATAATTCAGCAGCACTTATCGCAGCCATCATACCGGCTGCACCGCCACCTATAACAATAATTTTTTTCATAGTCAACAAAGAAATAAAGGCTCCTTTGCATTTTTAGCAATTTGTTTATTTAATAATTGTAAACCTTCAAACATTTTTTCAGGTGTAATTTGATTTATGCAATGTGATTCATCAGCAGTACAGCCTGTAATGATTCTTTCAGAAGAAGGCGAATTTTGACATTCCGGCAAAGCATGTTTTGGACGAACGACAACAGAAGGAACTTTATAAGGATGATATCTTTGCAAAGATGAAGCGGGTGTCATTTCAATATCATTAGCAAAACAATTCGGAGTTAAAACCGGAATTTTCAAAGCCGTTGCGGCGTGCATTAAGCCGGTATCATTTCCAATGTAACAATCACAAAGATTTAACAACGCCATACTTTGACGATAATTAAATTTGCCTGTGAAATCTATTATAAATTGTTCGTCAACGATCGATTTAATAATTTCTGCATCTGCAATTTCAGAAGGTCCGCCAAAAATTGCAAAAGTCGCAGATTCGTTTTTTAAAATCATATTTATTAATTTTGCAAAATTTTCGGCTTTCCAATGTTTATTTTTGAATCCTCCGCCGAGTGAAATTGCATAAATTTTTTTGTTGTCAAAACGCTGCAGATTAATTTCAGCTAAAAATCTATCATTCGGACTAAACCAAATTTCTAATTCTCTGTTGTTAATTCGAGTCTTTGCATAATTTTTCAAGATACAAATATAAAGTTCACTATAATGTGGATTTTTTAGATCTGTAGTATCAATTTCAGTCGTCATTAATTCTGAAAAATAATCAAAAGGTATTTTGCCTAAATTAATAAATTCATTGTGATCAGAATGTGCTCCGTTATTAATTCGTTCTTTTGCGCCACTCATATAAGCAAGTAAATTTGATCCTGGATGTTGACCGAGATTGAAAGCAATATCAATTTTTCTATGCAATAAGTCTCTAACAACGTCCATCACATATTGATAAAATTCAAAAAACTCATCAAATTTTCCTAAGTATAGATCAATAACTATCAAATTATCAATATATGGACAAGTTTCCGCTAAAGGTACAGCCTTTTTATTTACCAGTAAATCAATATGAGACTTTGGATAAATTCGCCTTAATTCTCTCAAAAATGCAGATATAGTTATAAAATCACCAATTCCGGAATCGTGAATTACAAGTATATTATTATTTTTAGAAGACTTATTTTTTTCACGATAGCCGGATTTTTCAAAATATGATTCCATAAAATTCTTAATTTCCAACGCTGAGAATTTATTTTTGATCTTCATCTGATCATAAATTTTATTTAAGCCATCAATCACATTTTGAATTTGATCATCTGTTACAAATTTTTTAAGCATAATATTACCTCAAAGATGTTAATTTGTACAAATTATTAATTTCCATTTCAGTTAATTGTCTATATTCACCACTTTTTAATCCATAGATCGATAAATTAGCAAATTTTATACGTTTTAAACTTTTAACTTCACAGCCGATCGCAGATAACATTCTTCTAATTTGACGATTTCGCCCTTCGTGAATTGTAATTTCAATTTTTGAAGTTGTACCTAAGTTTTTAATCACATCGACTGTTGCAGGTGCTGTTATACCGTCATCAAGTTTTATTCCTGTTCGTAATTTAATTAATTTATCTTCTGTTATTGTACCTGTGATTTTTGCAAGGTATGTTTTATTAATTTGAAATTTTGGATGCAATAAAGCATTCATTAATTCACCGTCATTTGTCAACAATATTAAACCTTCAGTATCAAAATCAAGTCTCCCAACAGGATAAATTCTTTCTTTAATATCAGTGATCAAATCTATAACTGTTGTTCTTCCACGATCGTCTTTTACAGATGAAATAATATTTTTAGGTTTATTTAGTAAAATGTAAATTTTTGATTCAACTTGCGAAATGATTTTTCCGTCAACGCAAATTTTACAAGTTGTACTTTCAAATTTTTGACCAAGTTTATTTATAATTTTGTCGTTTACACTAACTCTACCTTCTAAAATCATTTTTTCAGCCTCACGTCGTGAAGCAATACCTGCACGGCTCAAAATTTTTTGTAATCTTTCTTCACTCATATTATTACCTATTTTATAATTATACCTTTAAATTTTAGTATAACCTGCATTGCTTTGCCACATATACGCTGATTCTTCAACACGTAATTTTTTATAGCTGTGAAAATCCATTAAGGCTCTCTTAAATTCTGCACCAGATTGAACAGTTTCAATCTTTATACCTGGAAAATTTTTCTTAAATTCATCAAGTGTAATATCATCAAGGAAAATATTTTCACCACTTCGTAAAGCAGATTCTGGAATCAAAATGCCGTCACGCTCGCCGCCAACTGATTTTAAAGTATTAATTATATCAATACCCGTTAAAAGACCAGAAACATTAACGGTATCGCCAAAAAAATCATTTATGACGGGCAAAACACGAATATTTAAATTATTTTTAAGGTGTACTATCTCATTTGATAATTTTTTCAACGTCGGAGCAATAGAAATTCCAGCTATAACATCAATATTTGTCATTTTTATATATTCATTTGTAGTAATCGGCTCATTTTCCCAATCACTGATAAAACTTCTTGTTAAACCTATTCCATTATCAAGTTGCGGAAAATCATCATAAAATTCAACCGGCGGCATTTCACGATCAGCAAGAATATAAAATTCATCACCTAAATAAATAAAAGTTTTTCCCGTTTCACGACGCAATTTTTTTTGCCAACGTTCAACCTGTTCAATAACTTTTATTGCACCAGTGCGATCAAATTGTTTAAGCGGAAATTTATCACGCCTGTGTTTAGTGATACCGACTGGAACTATTGCAAGAGACAAAACATTGGGACGACGTTTCACAAGTTCGCTAATTGTCCTTTCCAACTCTTCACTGTCGTTAAGACCTTCACATAGTACAACTTGTGTATGATATTCAACTCCGGCATTTTCTAATTTGTCAAGATGTTCAACGATTTTTTCAGCAAGCGGCGTTCTTAACATTTTTGCACGAATTTTAGGATTCATAGCGTGAATTGAAACAAACAACGGCGATAAATGAAATTGCTTAATTCGCTTATAATCATTATCAGTCAAATTCGTCAGCGTTATAAAATTGCCATATAAAAAAGACATTCTATAATCATCGTCTTTAATCGAAAGCGTTCGGCGCATTTTTGGAGCAATCATATCAACAAAACAAAATACACAATGATTTTTACAACAATGAATACCGTCAAACACTGCAGATTCAAATTCAACGCCAAGTTCTTCATCAATATCTTTATCAAAAGCAATAATTTCACGCTCACCATTTGCGTGTTCAATCAACAGTTCTATTTCTTCGTCAGCAAGTTCAAAACTCAAATCTATTATGTCAGACAACTTTCGACCATTAATTTCTATTATACTATCTCCAATTTTAAGATCAATTTCTTCAGCAAGACTTTTAGGTTGAACTCGAATGATTTTTCCTTTACATAGTTTCAATTTAATCACCAATATTATAAATATAGATCAGATTTTTGTTATACTGCAAAATTTTATAGATATAGTTAAGTTTTTTCTATTTTATACTCTCCTCAAAAGCAGTTTGATAACCGATTTTGAAACAATTCATTAAAAAATTTTTGTCTTCTTCATTCTCAATTTCATCAATCAAATTTTTTTTGCGAGTCGAATTATAAGCTAATTCACCATCAAAGAAAAATTTTTGAAGTGTAGATCGAGAATTTATTGGTTTTACTTCAACGCCAATCGGAAAAATAAATTGAGTCCAACTGCGAGTGTTAGATTTATTTTTCTTGATTTTAATTGAATATCGATCAAGATAGTAATTCATACCTTTGTATTTTCCTATAAATATATAATTCTTATCCATTAACGGCACAGATTTTTTAGTTTTGTCATTTTTTTCTGTTGTAGTTTTATTTTTAGTTACTTTTTTAGGATTTTCAATTTTTATTTCAGGCAGATCATAAGCATTTGCAACATTGTCTATTAAAAAAAAACTGGCAAGCATTACACCTGCCAAAATTTTCTTTGTAATATTCTTAAACATTTTTATTTTACACCTCTTTTTTTCTTGATCTTTAATGATTGATCTTTGAAAATTTCAGCTAAGAGATCAGGATTTTCAAAACGATTACCGATAATTTTAATTTGCCATTTACGAAAGTCAGCTAAAAATTTTGGGATTTTTGTCTTACCTATACGAATTACAAAAGCACCACGAAAAAAATCTATAACGCCATTTCTGCCATCATCAAGAGAAACTATATCATCTTCATAAATTTCATTATCATCACGATCAAAATATCCTGTAAATTGTCCTATCGTCTTTTCATCAACTCTATAGCCTTCATAGCCGTTTTCATATACAAATATATGTGCTTGAGGTCCAGGATCACCATAAGTGCCGCGTTTTAAATAAAAGCCATAAATCCATACCCTTTTAATTTCGCCACTGAAGATTTGAAACGTTTTCAGACCACGAAATTTAATTTCTCTTTCTGCCATAATAAACACCTCAAATTTTCTGAGTTATAATTCAAAAACTTGTCAAAAAATCACTATTAAAATAATCAAAAATATTAAAAATCTTAACGCCATCATAATCAACGACATCTTGACTTTCTTCCATAGACAAAATAATTTTATCATATTGATCACGAATTTTTTTTAGAGGCGAAATTATTTTTTTCAAATTTTTATTGCTTTCGATCTTAGAAGTAACTTGAAAGTAAATCGGATTGTCATTCTTAAATGCAACAAAATCTATGTCCATTCTGTTAATTTTACCACTAAAAATTTTATAACCACGTCGCAAAAGTTCTATACAGACAACATTTTTTATTATAGCCTCATTTTCAAGATCTGAAAAGTCCGAAAGAAAATTTCTTATGCCAATATCCGAACATAAAAAACGTTCTGAGCCGTTGATTTGAGTTCTATTTTTTATATCATACCTTGAAATTTTGTGAAATAAGCCGGACTTATCGATCATATTTAAATAATTTTCTATAGTATAACCGGTTGTAGTGCGATTGACATTAGAAAGATATTTTTCAATAGCTTTTGGAGTAATAGCCTTTCCTATATTCAAAGCAAGAAATTTAATTATATACTCAAGCAAAATTGAATCACGAACACTATAACGAGAAATAATTTCTTTGTTCAAAATAGTATTGTAAATTCCCATTAACATTGTTGATAAAACTTCTTCTCTATCTTGAAGTTTCATAATAATAGGAAGTCCACCAAATTTTTTGTATTTTTCTAAGGTGTATTTAGAATTTTCTTTAATCAAATTTAATGATACAGGACAAATTTGAATTAATTCATAGTGCTCTGATAAAAGATGCAAAAAGTCTTCAGATAAAATTTCATTAGTTGACGAAGCAATATAAATATCTACTGGTGAACCTACAAAAAATGCGTTAATTGCTTTTTCCCAGCCGGTTACTTGTTGAATTTCATCAAACAATAAATAAGCCTGTTCAAAATATGCAATTTTTTCATTTACAAATTCATAAAGCTGCTGAAAATCGAAAATATTTTCATCATTATCAAAATTAATATAAATGATCTGTTCTGAAGGTATACCTTGATTTTTTAATTCTTCAGCAAAATTCAAAAGCAATTCAGTTTTACCAATGCCACGAATGCCGGTAATTATTTTTATAGAGAAAGCATCTTTAGCTTGTAACAATTTTTGCAAGTATATTTTATTAATTGTCGTATTCATAAATATATCACCTCTTCAACAAATATTTTAAAGCATAATATAATTTTTTGCAAGTATAGAAGGAAAATTTAAACTGTGAACGAAATTAATAAACAATTTAAGAAAGTATTTTGATTTTAGTTTAATTTGAGAGGTGAAAATTATGATCCATACTTTGAAAAATGATATTCTTAAAATCACTATTGACGATCACGGTGCTGAACTTAAATCAATAATCGGTGTTTCTGATAATACAGAATATCTTTTCAATGGCGATCCAAAATGGTGGAAATATACTTCACCTGTACTTTTCCCGATCGTTGGTAAATTAGTTGATAGTAAATATCGTGTTGATGGCAAAGAATTTTCAATGCCTGGTCACGGTTTTGGAAGAATTTCTGATTATCAATGTATTAGTGAATCGTCAGATGAAGTAGTTTTTGCGCTTGATTGGAACGAAGAGACTTTAAAAAGTTATCCGTTTAAATTTCGTCTTGAAATTACTTATATCTTGAGAAAAAATCGTGTTGAGGTTATTTGGACTGTCAAAAATGTTGATGACAAAGTTATGTACTTTTCAATAGGTGCGCATCCGGCTTTGAAATGTCCGATCGTTGACGGTGAAAATTTTGAAGATTGCTATTTGAAATTCAATGTTTCTGAAAAATGTTCTCGTATACCGATTGATATGAAAAGCGGCGCATTAACTCACGAAAGAATAGCGACTATTTACGGTAAAGAATTGGCTTTGAATTACGATCTTTTTAAAGGCGATGCACTTGTATTTGATAATTTGCAGTCTGATGAAGTTTCTGTATGTTCCCGCAAAAGCAAAAAATCTATTACCGTCAAGGCTAAAGGTTTTCCATTTTGGGGAATTTGGACACCTGACAAAGGTGGTGCGCCATTCATTTGCATTGAACCTTGGCACGGTCACGCAGATTTTATTGATTTTAAAGGCGATATTAGCGAAAAAGATGGCATTCATTCATTGCCTGCGGGTGAATCTTTTGATGCCGGTTATGCTTTTATAATTCACGAATAATATATTTATAGCTATAAAAAATGACTTTCTCACTAACAACTTATTAAAGTATAGTGATGAAAGTCAATTTTATTTTACGCCTCATCTTCAAAATATAAGTGGCGAATTTCTTTGGCAATTCGTTCGATATTGTTCGGCAGAAAACGAATATTATAACCAACAAAGTAAGGTGAAGTTGCAAAACGAGGAATAATTTTAGCGTAAATTTGTTCACCTTCGTGATAAAAAAATATATTGTAACTGTTCAAATTTTTTCTGAAGTAATGAGTAATATAATGGACACCTATTTTTATAAAGTCTGCAAATGTATCAAAATCAGCATAATTTTTAGGTATAATGTTAATTTCTCCAAAACCGATACGAGGACAATTAGAAATATTCATTTCAACACCATTTGAATTTTTAATAATTATACCTTGCATTTCTGCACTAAAGAATAATAAATCTGATTGTAATTTAGGAAAACCAACAACTTGCATATGAGGATGACGAATCGTCCCGCCGGACATTGAACCATAATTTTTAAAAAAAAGTACTTCTTGATATTTGCCGCAATTTAATAATCGTTTCCAATGCTTAATACCCATTTTAATGACGCGCCTCATTTGATCATTTGAATAATCAGGCATATCAATATCACATTTAGATCCTTCAATCAAAACAAATTGATCGGCTTCTTCAATCACATTGTATTTATTTTTGAGAAAAATTATATCGCCATCTGTATCTATAATATCAGTTAAATGTTCCACGTCGCAAAATGGACAAGCGTTTTTTGTATGAATTATATTTTCCGGCTTTGTACGCCCTATATCAGTATTAAATTTTATCAGATTTATATTCATAACGATTTTCACCTTTCAAAGTGATTGATATTTACTATCTGCAATTTTAACATTATCAGCAATTTATTACAATATAATTAAAGAAAATATAAAATCCCAACACTTTATAACAAATGTCGGGATTATTTTTTTTGCATAATGTTTATTGAGAATTATGAACGCATAAAGAGGTTGATCAAAAATGCAATGCTGACAAGCCACATCACCGGGTGAATTTCAGAAAATTTTCTGCCGACGCATTTCATAAATACATAACTGACAAAACCGAATGCAAAACCATTAGCGATTGAAGAAGTCATCGGCATCATTATAATTGTCAAGAACGCCGGAAAACCGTCAGTAAAGTCTTCAAATTCAACTTGTTTAATTCCGTTCATCATCATTGCACCGACGAGGATCAAAGCCGGTGAAGTTGCAAAAGCAGGAACTAAACCGATCAGCGGTGCAAAAAGTAATGTGATCAGAAACATAACAGCCGTTGTGACAGCGGTTAAACCCGTCTTACCACCGGCGGCGATACCTGCTGCGCTTTCAATGTAACTTGTAACCGTTGACGTTCCGAAAATTGCACTTGCGATCGTACCGACTGCATCAGTTGTTAATGCTTTGTCAAGATTTTCAATTTTGCCGTCTTTGTCGACTAAATTTGCTTTCTGAGTTAAACCGATCAAAGTGCCCATATTATCGAATAACTCAACAACAGTAAAAGTGAAAATTATCGAAACGATACCATAAGACCAAGCACTGGCAATATCTAATTGTCCAAAAGTTTCACCGAGACTCGGTAGTGAAGTACTTAAAATATCGCTAAAACTTGAAGGCGTTGGAGAGAGACCTAAAAACATTGAAATAATCGTTGTGATAATTATTCCGATTAAAATTGCACCTTGAATGTTGAGTGCCATAAGTCCGCCAGTCATTAAGAGACCGAAAAGTGCAAGCAATGTTGTTGGCTGCGAAAGGTGACCGAGTGTTATAAAAGTTGCAGGATCAGAAATTATTATTCCTGTACCCTTGAGACCGATAAAAGCAATGAATAAACCTATTCCGACACCGATCGCAAATTTCAAATTTTTAGGTACACAATTAATAATTGCTTGACGAATGCCGCCGATCGTTAAGATCAAAAACAATACGCCTGAGAAAAATACTGCACCGAGTGCAACAGTCCAATGAAGTCCTAAAACTCCGCAGACATAATAAGCAAAGAAGGCATTTAAACCCATACCCGGAGCAAGTGCAACAGGATAATTCGCAACGACACCCATAACCATTGACGCAAGCGCAGCGATCCAGATAGTTGAAGCGATCGCCGCTTCTTTCGGAATACCTGCATCAGCCAAAATGTTCGGATTTACAAAAACTATGTAAGACATAGCGATAAAGGTTGTAATACCTGCAATTATCTCTGTCCGAACACTTGTACCTTTTGCATTAAGTTTAAAAACTTTTTCTAAAACATTCAAATTAAACCACCTCGAAAAAATTTTGGAAAAAATTCCGTTTCATATTTTATCACAATAAAAGGAAATTTTTAAGTAAGATAATGAAATTTGCTTATCGATATTAAATAAATTTTCATTTATTAAAATGTGTTGCTAAAAAACTTCAAAACGAAATTCAAAAGTGATATAATTTTAATTATTTATAAATGTAAATTGTAGGTGATGTTTTTGTTCGGAAGTTTTACGGAAATTGAACGAAAGATTTTGAATGATGAGCGGTTGAGTCGTGAAGACGGAATAAAATTATTTTCGTGTAATGATCTCGCCTGGCTTGGTGCGCTTGCTGATTATGTTCGCAAAAAAAAATGTGGTGAAATAGTTTATTACAATGTTAATTGCCATCTCAATCTTACAAATATTTGTTCGTCACTTTGTAAATTTTGTGCGTTCGGTCGTGATCGTGAAACAAAAGGCGCATATGAAATGACGATCGAACAGGCGATTAATACGATTGAAGAGGCAATGAAAGACCCAAATATGTCCGGATTGCATATAGTCAGCGGCTTGCATCCGACGTGGAATTTCAAAAAATACGTCGATTTTTTAACTGTAATTCATAAACATTTTCCAAGTTTATATATAAAAGGTTTTACAGCTGTAGAAATTACATATTTTGCAAAAATTTCAGGTAAACCTTTAAAAGATGTGTTGATTGAACTTAAAAACGCCGGTTTACAAGCGATCGCAGGCGGCGGCGCAGAAATTCTTTCGGATCGTGTAAGAAATTTACTTTGTCCTAAAAAGGCAACTGCTGAAGAATGGTTAGAGACTTCGAGAATTGCTCACGAATTAGGCATTAAATCAAATGCAAGTATGCTTTATGGTCATATTGAAACTTTAGAAGAACGAGTTGATCATTTGATAAAATTGCGAAATTTACAAGATATAACTGGAGGATTTCAAACTTTTATAAGTTTTCCATTCTTACCTAAAAATACTGAACTTGGAAAGACGATCAAACAGACTTCAATGTGGGACGATTTGAGAACAATAGCAATTTCGCGTCTAATGTTGGACAATTTTCAAAATATCAAAGCATACTGGGTAATGTTGACAGTTCCTGTTGCACAAATTGCGTTGAATTTTGGAGCAAACGACATTGACGGCACAATTCACAAAGAAACAATTTTGCACGAAGCTGGCGCATCAAGTCCGACAGCATTAAAAGAAGACGAGATCATAAAAATCATTAAAGAAATTGGACGAGTTCCGGCAGCTTGTGATTGTAATTTTAATAATTTGAGGTTAATTAACTAAGTATGATTATAAAAAATGAAATTAAAATTGCTAGAGAAAAAGCCTTTTTAGGTGAACGGCTTACTAAAAAAGACGCTTTAGCACTCTATGAAGATAATGATTTATTATCGCTCGGTGAATGGGCGCAAAATATGAAACTCAAAAAATCCGATCGCAAAGTTTTTTATATAGTCAATAGACATATCAATTTGACGAATATCTGTAGTTCAAATTGTCCGTTGTGTGCATTTAGTTGCAAGTCTGATGATTTTTCCGGGTATACTCTAGAAATTAACGACATTGAAAAAATCGTCAATGATATTAAGTCTGTTAAAAATCTCTCTGAAATTCATATTGTTAGTGCTTTGCATCCAAATAAACCTTTTGAATATTATGTTGAAATTGTAAAATTTATAAAAAAATCTTTGTCGAATATCAGCATAAGAGCATTTACACCTGTAGAAATTGTAAATTTTTCCAAGCAGAGTGCAAAAAGTATTGAAGAAGTGCTGAAAATTCTAAGTATAGCTGGATTAAATTCCTTATTAGGCGGCGGCGCAGAAATTTTTTCGGAGCGTGTTAGAAAAATTATTTGTCCTAAAAAAGCAACCGGCGATGAATGGCTAAACGTTATGAGAACAGCTCATAAACTAGGAATAAAATCAAATGCGTCAATAATGTACGGTCATATTGAAACGATTGAAGAACGTATTGATCATTTAATTAAATTACGTGAATTACAAGATGAAACCGGTGGATTTCAAGCCTTTTTGATGTTTCCATTTCACCCGGCAAATACTGAACTCGGTAAAAAATATAATCTTGAACGTGTCAGCTCTTGGGAAGATTTAAAAATGATTTCGTTATCGCGTTTAATTCTTGACAATTTTGATCATATAAAAGCCTTTTGGGTAATGTTGACATTGCCGATCGCACAACTTGCACTTAATTTTGGAGCTGATGATCTTGACGGAACGATCGGTGAAGAAAAAATAATTCATTCAGCCGGATCAAAAGAAAATTCAGGTATAACTTGTAAAAAATTAAATAAAATTATCATTGAGGCAGGATATGAACCTGTTGAATGTGATAGTTTTTATAATTATAAAGGATAAATTTATGCGTATAACAAAAAATGAAGGTATAACATTATTATCAGAAGAAAATTTATTAACTCTTGGTAAAAAAGCAGATGAAATTCGACAAAAAAAATTTGGCAATGTCGCCACATTTATAATTGATCGTAATATTAACTATACAAATATTTGTCAAAACGAGTGCAATTTTTGTGCGTTCTATCGTCGAAAAAATAACAAAGATGCTTATTTATTAAGTCACGAAGAAATTATAGAAAAAGTTCTTGAGGCTGTTGAGCTAGGTGCAACGCAAGTAATGATTCAAGGCGGTTTAAATCCTGAATTAGGTCTTGATTATTATGAAAAAATGCTGCGTTCGATAAAAATTCAATTTAATATAACTATACATTCTTTTACTGCTACTGAAATTCAATACTTTGCAAATTTAGAAGGCATTTCGATTTTGGAAACATTGAAGAGATTGCAAGCCGCAGGATTAGATAGTTTACCTGGCGGAGGTGCTGAAATTTTAGTAGATACAGTTAGAAAAAAGGTTAGTCCGAAGAAAATTTCAAGTTATGACTGGTTAAATGTTATGAAAATAGCACACAGTATAGGTATGAAAACTACTGCAACTATGGTTATAGGTTTTGGTGAAACGTTAGAGCAGAGAATTGAACATATGGAAAAAATCCGAAATTTGCAAGATGAAACGGGCGGCTTTAGAGCTTTTATTATGTGGAGTTTTCAGCCGAATAATACTAAATTAGGCGGTGAAAAAGTTTCAGCTAGTGATTATATGAAAACTCTTGCATTTAGCAGAATATACCTTGAAAATATTGAACATATTCAAGGTTCTTGGGTTACACAAGGTGAAAGAATAGGACAATTAACTTTAGGCTTTGGTGCTGATGATCTGGGCAGTATAATGCTTGAAGAAAATGTTGTTAGAGCCGCCGGAACTTCTCATAAAATGTCTATGCAAAAAATGATCAATTTAATAATGTATACTGGAAAAATTCCGGCTCAACGTGATACTGAATATAAAATTTTGAAAACGTTTTAGAAGGTGATTTTTGTTGTGTACGATTTAAATAATGATATTCCACTTGCTGATTTTGCAATAATCGGTGGTTCAGGTACGCTTTCAAGTAATTTTCCGTTTAATTTTGAAGGTACAGATATAAAAATTCTCAAAAAAGATATTTTCTTTAATACACCTTATGGAATTAGCCCGAAATTTATTTATTTTACCGTGAATAATAAATCAGTTTTAACTTGTAAAATGCACGGGTGGAGAAGTGGCGTTAGTAGAGCTGATGCTTCACGACAAATTTTTTGGGTTTTCAGACAAGCTAAAGTTAAAAGAATTTTATCAGAAAGCGGCGTTGGTTCGATCAATTATTTGCTTGATCCTCGTGATTTAATTATACCAGATGACTACATTGATTTATCAGTTCGTAAAGATGTTATGTTAGATGGTCGCTATTTACTTGTTATGCGTGAAGCACTTTGTCCAGAATTAAGAAATTATTTGCTTTCTTCATCAAAAAAATATTTTAACGGTCGAATTTTTGATCGTGGAATATGTGCTGTTACTGATGGTCGACATTTTGAAAGTCCTGCTGAAATTGCAATGTTAAAAGGACACGCTGATATAGTCAGTCAAAGTCTTGTTCCTGAAGTTTATCTTGCTCGTGAGATCGGTGCTTGTTATGCGAATCTTTCATTTGTCGTAAATTATGGTGAAGGTATTAAAAATTCTTGGTCACACGATACAATGAAAGATATTTTCTATGACGATGCTAAATTAATAACTGACATTTTACTAGATACAGTTAGAAATATTTCTATAAATGTCAAAAAATGTAACTGTACTTCATTAAGAAAAGAAACTTTATTGAAAGATGTTTATAATGAAGTGTCTGATAAGGGTTAAAAATTTTATTTCACGTAAATCGGTGAGTGCATAAAATCTTGTTTTAGTTGAAAATTTGAATGCAACATTGAAAATATGTCAGTAGAAATTATATCAAATTGTAAAATTTCCTGGTATACCTCCAAATTACGAGAATTTTCATAGATTAATTTACTTGTAATATGTTTAGCAGCCTTTGTTATTAGTGGTATAGAGGCTGTTTTTTTTATTGATTGAATTAGTTCACGACCTGCATTATTAAAAGCTAAAATCCTTGCATAACTTTGATCAAAACTTTTAACGTGATTTTTTTCTAAACCTATCAATAAGTGTAATAATAATCTTTGTACTTTTGATCTTGTATAACGACGACTGACGATTAAATTTACCATTTCTTCATAATTTTTTGCTGAATTAACAACGCTTATGATTTTATTTTCAAGTCCTTCGTTCATTCCGTAAATTTTTTTTAATTCTTCGGAATTACTGCAAATAATTTTTGTCATCAGCGGCAAAAATAATTTTTCTTGATCTGGTAATTCTGCAGATTTTAAAGCCGCTAAAGTTTCATTGTCTATCGTATCTGAAATTTTTAGCCACGAAGGATTTTTTGAATAAACTTCTTTGCGAATTGCTGAGGCACTTGATATTTTTTCATTCAAATTTTCATCATTATGGCTTGATAAAATGCGTGGTATTAATAACGGTTGAATTGATAAATTTTTTAATGATCTGAGATATTCAATCGACAAAATTATATTCGGCAAACGTAAAACTTTTTTATCTATACCTGATAATTTTGATAGTGTTTGACAAATTGCATTTGCATAAGATAATCCAGTATTTATTTTTTGCTGTAAAATTCCATTAAATTCAACTGTATCTGAAAAATTTGCCACTTTCTTTAATAATTCAAGATCAGATATTTCAGCTCCGAACGCTAAAAAATCAACTAAACCTAAATTTTTAAATATATTTATTCCACCGCGTGCAAAATCTTGAGCACTTCTAACAGCAAAGAAAAAAGGCAGTTCTAACACTAAATCACAGCCGCCTTTTATTGCTAATTCCGCTCTTGTAAATTTATCTAAAATTGCCGACTCACCACGTTGTGTAAAACTGCCACTCATCAAAACAATTATTTTAGCATTCGGAAATTCCTTTTTTATTTGTTCAATTTGATAACGATGTCCATTGTGAAATGGATTATATTCCGCAATAATTCCAACTATCATATTAAAAACTCACATTTATAAGGTATACTAGCCAATTTTGACAACGTGAACAACTTTATAGCCTTTGCTTTCGAGTTCTGATTTAATATTATCAAAATTTTTATCTATATCATCAAGTCTGACAACTAATTCATACTTGCCGGAATCCTGTTTACAAGTTATCACGCTGTCTAAATTGATACCATAATCAGCAAAAATTTTAGTTATATCTGCAATAGTTCCAATTTTATCCTCAACTTCTAAAGTAAGCCTTGTTTTTCCTGAAGGCAAGCCCATAACATCAACAAACGTTTTTAAAATATCAGTCGCCGTTATAATTCCGACAACTGCGCCAACATCACTGATAACAGGCAAGCCGCCGACTTTGTTATTATACATTATTAATGCGGCTTCTTCAACGGTTGCATCTTCTTTAACTGTAACTACTTTTTTTTGCATAATTTCAGTAACTTTCATTTTGTCAAGTAAAGATCGAATTTCATAACGTGAAAGAGTCGTAGCTGGTGAAGGTGCAACTCGCATAACATCGCGATCACTAAAATAGCCGACAAGTTTACAATTATCAACAACAAGCATTCTGTGAAAATGATTTTTCTTCATTAACTTTGCCGCCTCACTGATCGTCGCTTCAGATGTAACTGTAACCGGGTGTTTTGTCATTCTTGCTGCAACAAACATTTTTGCTCACCTCACATAAATTTATTAATTATTTTTAAGTATAGTTTAAATTTTAAAAAAGTCAACTTAAATTTACACATATATTTTCAGATTAAAAATTTTCATTTATAATAAAAAAAAATATTTTGGAGATGATCAATTAATGGAAGGCTTTGCAGGTTTTGGAACAGTTATAAATGTAGCAGGGATCATAATAGGCGGCTTTATTGGTCTTTTAACAGGTCGAATGCTAACAAAAAAATTGCAGGAAACACTTTTAATGAGTTGTGCTGTTTCCGTCATATTTCTAGGTATAGCTGGAACTTTGAGCAATATGCTAAAAATAAATTCCGATGGCTCTATTGAAACCAACGGAACTATGATATTAATTATAAGCCTTACGATTGGTGGATTAATAGGTGAAATAATTGATATTGATGGTCATATGGAACAATTTGGCAAGTGGTTAAGAGCAAAGACAGGTAATGATAGCGATTCAAAATTTATTGAAGGCTTTGTTACCGCTTCATTAACTATTTGTATAGGAGCAATGGCAATTATAGGAGCTATTGAAGACAGATTGTTAGGCGATTTTACAATTCTCTATGCTAAATCTGTGCTTGATTTAATCATTATAGTTGTATTAACTGCTTCACTTGGTAAAGGTTGTATATTTTCAGCAATTTCAGTTGGAATTTTTCAAGGTACAATAACATTTTTTGCTGGATTTATTCAACCATTTATGACAGACATTGCATTAAAAAATCTTTCTTTTGTTGGTAGTACGTTAATTTTTTGCGTTGGAATAAATCTTATGTTCGGGTCTAAAATCAGAGTTGCAAATTTATTGCCGGCAATAGTAATTGCCTCAATGTGGACTAATTAGATCGAGATTTTACACTTTTTTCATAGTGCCACGCCCAAGCGATCAAAATAATTGCAAAAATCACGACAACAATTATTCTCGTTGGATCTTCTTCTTGCAAAATAGTATCGTGTCCAATTATCGCCTCAATACCTGTTGAAGGAAATTTTCCGATCAATGACGCAATAAAATAATCACGAAGACTTAACGATGAAAGAGCTCCAACAGCGTTTAACAATGCAGATGGAACATATGGAACCATTCTCGCAATAAGCATAACAACAAAACCTTTTTCACTACTATAATGATCAATAGAGCTTAAAAATTTACTCTTGCTGATGATTTTTTCAGCTGTATCTCTAAAAAAGAACCGTAAAAGTAAAAAACTGATCGTGACTCCGATTGTTTCAGCAATACAAGATAAAATTATTCCAGGTATAATTCCAAAAATTAACGTATTTGCAGTAGAAAAAATTATTGCCGGTGGAAATCCGAGAGCATTTACAAATAAAGTCAGCAAAAATGCAAATACTATCGCCATTGATCCATAGCTGCGAATATATTCTGCTGTCTCTAAAATATCGCCGTGTGAAAGCAATTCTATAATTTCCGGTAAAAATTCCGGTGCAACAATGTGAATTACCAAAAATAGCAATACAATTAGAATTGCTGCTACAATTTTCACTTTTTCCATTTATATTTATTTCTCCGATCAAATTTTCAATTTTTCAAGGTACAAAATTATTTATTTCATTCTTCCATCAAAAAATCAATTATATTACTGATTCTGATTCCATCTGCAGAATGATCATAGCCTTTATCAAGCGTCAATATCCATTTTGAATAGTGATCATTGATCGAACGAAGCGGCGCAAAAATTTTAGCCGCCTCAGATTTATTTTTCAAATTTCGCAGTGAATCAGTAATATGAATGTACATTTTATTGTCAGCACTTTCAACAATGAAGGCAACTTTTTTATTGCCGATTTTGCAAGTCGAAACTTTGACACCAAGTCTCAACAATTCAAAATAAACGACACATTCTAAAATATTTATGTCGTAAATTTCGTGAGAACCCATAACCATACTATAAAAACCGAGATCGACAGGATAATATTTTGTGTATCTTGTCAAGGTATAGTTACTTTTTATGTCAAAAACCGGCACAGCATAGAAAAGTTTTGAATTGACGAGCATTTTAATATAATTTTCGATAGTACGAACAGCAGGCGGCTTGTCCATAATTTCCAAAAGAATTTTGTTGATACTGTTGAAAGAATGAACTTTGCCGGTTTCAGTAAATAAAATTTTCGTCAAAAGTATCAAAATGCTATTGTCAGCAATTTTATTTATTGCAAAAATATCTTGTGACATCGTAGAAAAGAACAGATCACGCAAATGTTCAAGTCGATCAGTTTCCATTAATAAAGGCATACTTCCAAAACGCAGATAATCACTGAAAATTTTATCAATCGGCAAACTGTCACTTTTGAAGAAATTATGATATTCTTTAAACGACAATGGCAAGACGTGAATTTCAATCGGACGATGTTTTAATTTATCACAAAGCGAATCATCAATAACATTTGCGCCGGAATTACTCAAATAAATATCAACTTGAAAATTCGATTTCAATGCAGCGATTGTCTTTTGCCAGCCTTTAACACGCTGCACTTCATCAATCAGCAGAAAATATTTTTTGTCTTGAATGATTATTTTATCGCTTATGAAACCGTACAACGTGACAGCGTGACTTATAAAACAACATTCAGCACTTTCAAGATCAACACGAATTATATCCTCAATATTAACACCTTCATCAATGAGTTTTTGGCGAAATAAATTAAGAATTGAGGACTTTCCAACGCCTCTAACGCCGGATAAAATTTTTATTTCATTGCGATCACGATACTGCAAAAGTTTATCAACGTAAACCGGACGATCTATCAATTTCATAATTTCACCTACAAAATTTTTTTAATCAATAAATAATTAATTTTAATTTCAATAATTTTATTCAAAGCGAAAATTTTTAAACTCAAAAATAATTTATTCAATTTTATCAGTGAAAAAAGTATTTTGCAAGCACATATGATATAATATTTTCATCACAAATGAGGAGTGTTGACGATGCCGATTTATAATGTACTTATCGAAGTATTATCGCCGATTGACTGAATAGTATTTTTATAATTACCCAGCGTATCTTAAATATGCTGTAAAGTTTGTTTCTGATTTTTTTGGGGTTTAAATTCTTCACCAATATCATCCGTCATCTTGGATAACCATTTTTTGAAAGTCCGATAGCCTTTTTGTATATATTTCCCGCCAAGTTGAAGTGCAAGCGTATAAATTTTAGGATTAAACATCGGATTTGCTGATAACTTACCAAGTTCTTTTTTTAATTCTGATTTTAATCTTTCTATTTCTTCATCAGTGGTATCACCAAATTCATTGGTAAAAGTCAATTCTTCATTTTCTGCGTCTTCTGGTGTAATACCTAGTGCCTCATACGCTTCACGATCTGCATCCTCAACAGTTCCAAATCCATATTTATTTTCAGCTATATCTTTTTCTTTTTTGGATTCATCCTTTTTAGAAGTTTTTCCTGCAGCGTCTGTTTCTTCATCAAAAAATCCAAAGGCAGCTTTAAGGTCTCTTAAAGTATCCTCGTCAGTATCAAAATATTTATTTTTTGACTCTGTCTTTTCCTTACATTCTGATTTTCTTTGCATTTTTGATTCCTACTAATAACTTTTTTCTTCGTTATCCGTAAGATCAGACATTTTGTTAAGTTCTTTTGTTAATTCGTCAAGAGCACTTTCTAATGCCTCGTCGCTGTCATCTATGAAGTCAACCAGTTTAGCTTTCTTCTCCTTTTGAGATTTTGCATTATTTTCAGCAACTACACCTAATCTTTTATTTAATTCCGCTTTTAATTCTTCTTTGCTACGTGTGAAAATTCTATTTTCTTTTCCATTACCTTTCTAACCGTTTTGTCCATTACTTTTGCTACTTTCTAATTCACTAGATTTTTCTTGCACTTTTGATTCCTCCGAATAACTTTTTTCTTTGTTATTCGTAAGAGGTGCTTCATTTCCTGCTTATGTTTTATCATCAATTTTTTTAACTCTTCGTCAACTTCTGATTGATTATTTGCCTTAAATTTGTTATCAGAAGTCTCAATTTTTGGCGTTTCAATCGAAATTTGCAAGTGTATATGATATAATATTTCTATCACAAATGAGGAGTGTTGACGATACCGATTTATAATGTACTCATCGAAGTATTATCGTCGATTGACTGAATAGTATTTTTATAATTACCCAGCGTATCTTAAATATGCTGTAAAGTTTGTTTCTGATTTTTTCAGTAATACTTTCAGCACTATTATCATCATTACTGCCGATCGAATATTTGACATTAGAAAAAGCACCCTGTGAAGAGTGCTTGCCGTATGAAAATTTTATGCCATCGCCTCGATCTTGTTTGCGAACATCATTTACAATATCTTTTATGTCCTCGCTAAAGCCGTTGGTTGCGGCTGCGCTTTTGACTGCAATTTTTTCATCATTGCTAATCTGTTGTCCTCTAGCTTGTATGCTTTTTGCAAGATTGCTTCCTGCTCTTGCGGATTCTCGCACAGAACGGCTTCCAATAATAACCTTGTAAGTTTGTCCTCCTGCATTAAAATCACTCCTTATCTCGTCAACCATACCAAGATAAAATGCACCCAGATTTAAGTGTCTTTGTTGCTCAGCAAGAGTTTTGGCTCTTTTATGTAAATGAAATTGACGTTCTACTGCATTCTTCACACTTGCAAGAACTTTATCACATAGCATATCTACATCATCTAAAGGACTTACTTTAAAATTTTCGTTTGAAACTATTCTCTGTACAAGTTCTCCTGCACGTTGCGGAATGTCTTTGTATTCGTTCGTTACTTTATTTTTATTATCGCTGATTTTTTCTTGATTGTCAATATAATCAGCATTTGATGAATATTTAATTCTGTCTAAATCGAATTTCGGCAAAGACTGACCATTAGCAAGTTGAATTTCTCCTGTTACGTTGCTTGCTCTGAAAATTTTATTACCTTTTGCGTCGACAAGCTGTCTCGCGATTTTCGCTAAACCGTCAAGCATTTTATTTTTCTGCGTGTTTGTTAATCCTCGTTTAGGTGTATTAAAAAAGTCGACAAATTTATCCATCATCGACTTGATATATGAAATTACTTTTTGAATCAGCGATTTTATGCTGTCTTGTTGCTTTCAGATTTTGGTTTTTCCTTGCCTTCTGATTCGTTCTGTGATATATTTTGTTTTGAAGATACGTTGATGGGCAGGGTGCAGCGGGCTCCATTAGGAGATTCTGGTCTTGCAGTTGCCGACGTATCTTCTTTGATATTATGATTATAAAATTGAATATTGCCGTTATTTCGTTTTACTAAAGTTATAACTATTGGAACTGATTCATTTTCAATGCTCGCTGAAGTTTTCAAATAATAAAAATATTCATCAGTATGCTTTTCTTTAACTGAATCTCTACCTTGAATTTCTTTAGCATCGCTAATAAGTTCTGGCAAATATTTAACAAGCAATAGTTTTCGTTCGTCTGCGCTATTACTTTTCATCTTATCTCTACCAGATTTCGTAAACTCAACTAAACCATTTTCATCAATATCAATTTTGCCTAACTGCTCATTTTCTACCGATGTTCCTTGAAGATTCTCTTTATAATACTCAATGGCTTTTTCCGTAAGTCTTTAATATCTTCATATTCGCCGAACTCGTCGCCTGTTACAACAACAGCGGCTTTTTTAGTTTCTTCTGCCTCTTCGTCAACTTCAATATCATTGAGTGATTCGCCTGTCGTTTCGTTTTTTTCTAAGGCTTTCTCTGCGTCTTCGATCACTTTTGTTACTCTTTTCTGTTCTTCCGGCGTGATTTTCGGACTTTCATTTTCTGATTGATCATTTGCCTTAGATTTGTTGTCTGAAGTCTCAAATTTTGACGTTTCAATCGAAATTTTGCAAGTATATATGATATAATATTTTCATCACAAATGAGGAGTGTTGACGATGCCGATTTATAATGCGCAAATTTTGAAGATTGATCCTGTCGAAACTCGTCGATATGCCGGTCTTCGTAATGCAAAAAATTTCGATGAACAAAGTATAATTGACGCTTGTGAAGATGCGAGACTTTTGATCGAAGTTCGTGGAATTTGGAAAATGTACGATTATGAAAGTATAACTCAAAAAATTTTATTTGATCCACCTGTTATAATTGACGGAAAATCGATCGGAAAACATCTTGACGCTTGCGATAAAGTCATTTGTCTTGCAGCGACGATCGGTGAAAAGATTGAAAATGAAGTTACTCAGCGTTTTAAAATCGGTGAATATGTTTCATCAATGCTTCTTGATGCGGCGGCGACTACTGCTGTTGAACAAGTTGCTGATACTATGGAAAATGCGATCAATCAAGAAGTTTCAAAGCAAGGTTATAAAATGCGCTGGCGTTTTAGTCCAGGTTATGGTGATTGGCCTTTGACTCAACAGCCGGAACTTTTCAGGCTTGCCGGTGCTGAAGAAATTGATATGAAACTTTCAAGCGCAATGATGATGATTCCGAGAAAATCTATCACTGCGATTATAGGTCTTGTCAAAAATACAACTACAGATCAAAAAAATTCTTCTAAACATACTCACGATTGTAAAACTTGCGATAAAATCGATTGTCCTAATCGTAAAAATTAAGTTATAGCTGTAAAATTTGCAAGAATTATTTTTTATGAAGTATAAAATAAAAAACTGTTGCATTCTCAAAAAAGTTTGCAACAGTCTTTTTTTTACAAAAGATTTGCTTTGTCATTCAATTCTTCAGCGTGTTTCTTCTCGAAAAAGTCATAAATGGATTTCAAAATTTGATCTCTGTTGAGTGACTTCAAAAGATAGCCGTCAGGTTTAAGTGATAAAACTTTCAAAACACTTTCACGATCACCTTTACCGGTTAAAAATATCACCGGAATATGATCAACTTTTGTTTCACTGCGAATCATTTCCAAAACTTGCGGACCACTCGTCACAGGCATTTCATAATCAAGCAAAATCAGATCAGGTCTATTATCAGCGATATACATTAAAGCCTGCGTGCCACTCGTCACAATAGTCACTCGATATTCTTCATCGAGCCAGCCTTTGACCATCTTCAAAAATGTTGGATCATCGTCGACAAGCAAAATACTTTTCTTCATATCACGAGCATTAGCCGCTTGTGCAAATCTTCCAACTTCACCAGTCAATTTTTTTATATCGAAAGGTCTTTCAAATTTTGCAGCAATAGCCGCCGGAGGAATTAATTGAGTTGTAACATCAAGTTCATCAAGTGTACCTAGTAAAATTAAAAATTTATCTTCCTCAAGGCAAATATCTTTCAAATAAACCAGCGTCTCAGGAATATCAGAGACAAATTTTCCGAGATAGAATACAAATAGATCAGTATCATCTTTATATTCAGCAAGCTGTTTAACTTCAGGATCAACTCTGATAACGTCATAGCCTGCCGACTCAAGATTTTTTTGAATTGAATTACCCATAAACGATACGCCTTGACTTATCAAAACAATTTTAGTCCTCATACAATAATCATTTCTCCTTTCATAAACGCATTCAGCGATCTTTTTTAAATTAATTTTAATTTATTGAGTTATGAAAGTCAAATAAAATTCTATAATAAAAATAAAAAGCTGACGAATGAAAAATTTTTATACTTTAATAGTCCCATTTGTCCTATTTTTTACTGTTAATTTTTTGTTATATTGTCACCATAACTATACTTATAAAAAATATAGTACAATTTGAAATGACTTTTGACGCAGAATTTGATATAATTTTTTTAAAGATCATACTGAGTGAATAAGTGTACTTTGTAAATTATCCAAATTTAAAACTTTTTCAAGTATATTAAGAATTTTTAATGAGATGGGGTTGATATTTTGGCAAAAATGCTGGACATAAAAGATATTAACGTTTACTATGGTGCGATTCACGCGATCAAAGGTATTAGTTTAACCGTCAATGAAGGTGAAATTGTCACGTTGATCGGCGCAAATGGTGCAGGAAAATCAACGACGTTAAGGACAATTTCAGGACTTTTGAAACCAAAAACCGGCAGTATTGAATTTCTCGGAAAAAATATCGCCGGAATGCCTGCTCATCAGATCGTCAAAGAAGGAATTTCTCAAGTGCCCGAAGGCAGAAGAATATTTGCTGAAATGACAGTTATGGAAAATCTGGAACTCGGAGCATTTACAAGGGACGATAAGTCTGAAATTGATGAAGATATGCAAATGGTTTTCAAACGTTTTCCACGACTTGACGAACGTAGAGAACAGTTAGCCGGTACGCTTTCTGGTGGTGAACAACAAATGCTTGCAATGGGTCGTGCGTTGATGAGTCGTCCAAAACTTTTGTTGCTTGATGAGCCTTCTATGGGACTTGCTCCGCTTTTGATCAAAGAAATTTTTTCGATCATTCAAGACATTAACAAGACAGGTACAACGGTTTTGCTTGTTGAACAAAATGCAAATATGGCTTTGTCTATTGCTAATCGTGCATACGTCCTTGAAACTGGTAGAATTACAATTTCTGGTGACGCTCAAAAATTAGCGGCAAGTGAAGATATTCGAAAGGCATATTTAGGCGGTTAAGTTAATTTTGCCAAAAAATTAAAGTACATCTAGCAATTATGCTAAAGATGTACTTTTTTATTGTATAATTTGAAAATTTTAATTCAATGCAATTCTTGTATATTCGTCAAGCATATCAACAAAAGTCATATGACCACGTTTTGAAGCCATACTTGTTCCAATATTTGAAATTACACCATGATATATTGAAAATTCGATACTACCTGGAATAATATTTTCCCAATTTTTATAGTCATAATTACGTTCTGAAATTGCATTTTGAGGACGACCGACAATTTCTAATTCACAGAGAAATTGAACTTGTTGCTTTTTAGGACGAAGATAATAATGCTCCAAAAAATATTTTTTAGTGCGAAGAACTTTAATATCAACAGGATCATAAATTATACCTTTAGCTGCGGCATCTGAAATTTCGTCATCAACTTCATTAATATAGTTGTATAAATCTGAAGGCATATTTTGATCTGTAGTTGGATTTTTTTCAAGCATTCTAATCCAAACATCTGCCATATATTCACTTGTAGAATAAGGAATATTAACCCAACGAACAGCTTTGCGATCCAAGTAATAATCATAAGTATCATCACTAAGTAATTTTACAAATCTTGCTGGTTGTATTACTTGTTTTTTATCAGAATTATTATCATAGTTAGGTGATTTTTTTAAATATCTATTTTGATCATTTGCATTATTATAGTTTTCTTTTTTATCATCTGTAGTATTATCCAATTTTGGATTTTCAATTACTTCATTTTTTTGATCTACAGCAGGATTTCCATTTATTTTTTCAATTTTGTCGATGTCTAAATCTACTTCAGAATCATTGGGTACACCATAAAAATCTTTATCAAGTGGCTCTTCATCTGATGTAATTTCTTCACTGATATTAGGTACATTTTGATTAAAATTAATTTGCTCACCTATTTCATAGTTATCATTGTCAATTTTTTCGGTGTTATTTTCGTCATTTAATTTTTCAATAGGATTTTCTTCATCTTTTAAAGTTATATCTTCATTTTTTGTAACTTCGTCATTTTTAATCGATTCTTGATTATTAAGTTCAACTTCATTGTCATTTTTCAAAGGAATTTCCGGCTGAGTATCTTCAATTTTAGGTGTATTTTCTATTTGTTTATTTTCAGCGGGATCATCTTTTAAATTTTCTTCGTTTTTAGGTTGATCAACTACTTCTACAGGTTCATTTTCATCTTCAACATTTTTTTCAACTACAGGATCATTTTCAACTTTTGGAGTATCATTTACAGGTTCACTATTACTTTCAAATTCACCGCCAAAAGTAACAACTTCATCTTCAGCCATAGCGATCGGCGATAATGACCAAAACATAGACAAAATTGCAGGTATAATTATATATTTTTTCTTAATGTTCATTTTAGTCACCCACTATAATTATAAATTATTTTTGTAAATTTAAAATTCTACTTGAGTGCTAAATTTCCTTTTAAATTAAAGGTTTTTTCTCTGGAATACCGGCTTTTCTTGGAAAATTATCAGGCGTATTTGAAACTTTTTTGATATAAATAATATTTCTTTTATCACCATTTGGTAATTGAAAATTAACGCATTCGATATTATCACCGCCGAGTAACTTTATAGCTTTTTTAGCCTCGCTTAATTCATCATCAACGTTAGCACCTTTTAAAGCAATAAAATAACCACCGACTTTTACGAAAGGCAAACAATATTCAACTAAGATATTTAATCTTGCGACGGCACGAGAAACAGCAATATCAAAACTCTCACGAAAATTTTTATTATGTGCAACATCTTCAGCACGACTATGAATCAAAAAAATATTTTTTAGTGCTAATTTTTCAGTTATACCTTGTAAAACCTGAATACGTTTATTTAAAGAATCAAGTAGAGTGATATTTATATCATTTTTATAAATTTTTAGAGGTATACCAGGAAAACCGGCACCTGTGCCAACATCAATAACAGTTTTTGCATTAGAAAATTTTTCTTCATCCCAGATAGAAATTGAATCAATAATATGCTTAATTGCAAAATCACTAGGATCAGTTATTGCTGTGAGATTAATTTTTTTATTCCATTCAATAATTTCATTGTATAGTTTATTAAATTGTTCTAATTGTTCATTATTCAATGTATAGTTAGAAATTTGTATAGCTTTTTGCAATTCTTCAAGGAACATTTTATAATTCTCCTCAATCATTGCAAGGGCACGAAGGTTTATTAAAATATTGACTGACAATTTTCACAGCGCAATAATTACCGCACATTGAACAAGCCTCTTCATTAGAATCATTTCTAGCATTTCGCTTTGATCTTGCTAATTCTGGATCTATAGCTAAATTAATTTGCTCATTCCAATCTAAAACTTTACGAGCACGAGCCATTTTTAAATCCCATTCTTTAGCTCCTTTAACACCTTTGACAATATCAGCAGCATGAGCCGCAATCCTTGAAACAATAACGCCGTCGTGTACATCTTGAATCGTCGGCAACGCTAAATGCTCAGCAGGCGTAACATAGCAAAGAAAATCAGCTCCACTAACTGCGGCTAATGTTCCACCGATCGCGGCTGTAATATGATCATAACCAGGCGCAATATCAGTAACAAGCGGACCGAGAACATAAAACGGAGCATTTCGGCAAAGCGTTTTTTCAAGTTTCATATTAGCTTCAATTTGATCAAATGGTACATGTCCGGGACCTTCAACCATAACTTGAACGCCACGTTTCCACGCACGATCAACCAGTTCACCAAGTGTAATTAATTCCGAAAGCTGCGCCCGATCAGTTGCATCAGCAATACAACCGGGTCGCATTCCATCACCAAGACTAATAGTTACATCGTATTTTTCACAAATGTCAAGAATATCATCATAACGCTCCAAAAATGGATTTTCTTTCTCATTGTGCAAAATCCAAGCAGCAATAAATGATCCGCCGCGACTTACTATATCCATTTCACGCTTTTGACGACGCATTTTTTCGATTGTTTCACGTGAAACACCACAATGCAAAGTCATAAAATCCGCACCATCTTTAGCGTGATCTTCAATAGTATGCAAAATATCTTCTTCAGTCATTGAAACAACTGCACCGTGTTCTTTAATTGCTCTAACTGTAGCTTGATAAATTGGAACTGTACCTACCATAATTGTCGAATGTTCAATAATTTTTTTACGTGAAACATCAATATTATTACCTGTTGACAAATCCATAACTGAATCTGCACCACATTTTATAGCCTCATCAAGTTTTTCAAGTTCCGGCTCAATATCTGGGAATGTGCTTGAAGTGCCGATATTTGCATTAACTTTTGTACGAAGACCTTGACCAACTCCACAAGGTTTTAATGAAGTATGATTGATATTTGCACAAATTGCGACATTTCCACTAGCTACACCTTGTAAAATTTGTTCAACCGATAATTTTTCATCCTCTGCTAAAATTTTCATTGCATCAGTAATTTTACCTTCACGTGCTAATTGCATTTGCGTTGCCAAAAATATCACTCCAATTTTTAAAATAATTTATATCTATACTTTATAATTTTGCTGTTTACCAGCCATTAAAATATTCATCAACGTTTTCACATTGCATTGGTCCGCTCATTACACAAGCCGCACTTGCTCCAGCGTCAAGAACAGATTTAATATTATCTTTGTTAATTCCACCGATAGCGTAAACTGGAATTGAAACATTACTTATAACTTCTTTGAAAAAATCTAAACCTCGCGGAGGAATATTTTTTTTGCTTAATGTATCAAATATATGACCGGCAATTATATAGGTACAGTTTACATTTTCGGCTTTTCTGGCCTCTTCAGCTGAATGACAAGATGCACCAATCATACGAAATCTTTTTTTATCTTCAGCACTCATAATTCGGAGCATTGAAAAAGTCATATGAATTGCATCAGCGTTGAGTTTTAAAGCTGTATCTATAAAATTGTGCAAAATACAAGGTATATCTGATTTTTTGCAAATTTTTAAAACTTCTCTAGCTATACTTTCATATTCAGCCTCTGTTAAATCTTTTTCTCTAAGCAAAATTGCTTTGGGTTTATGTTTAACAATTTCTTCAATCCTTGTAAAAAAATCACCTTTACAAAGATGACGATTAGTCACGCAAATTAAATTTTCGATTGAGGATTTCATATTAACACCTCACACATAAAGATAATCATTTAAAACAGGTTGAAGACCTTCACTTGACATATCATTATACATTTGATTAAAACTACGTCGATCCGCTATGTCAAATTGTTCATCACCTGCATTTTTTACAGCTGTACCTTTATATTTGTCTTCGTGATCACCGATACCTGTCGAAACGCCTGCAGAAATTTTTGTTGCTGCAATTTTAACAATACCATTTCTAAATGATTCATTTTCACGAGATGAAACTGTGATCCCAACAAATGGTAAAAAAATTCGATATGCACAAAGGATTTGACAAAGTTGTCTTTCACCAACATCACGAGGATTAATTTTGTCGTTATTGATAATCGGTCTAAGCCTCGGACAAGACAACGAAAATTCAGCGTGAGGGTATTTTTTTTGTAAGTAATAAACGTGAAGTGCTGAAGCTAAAGCATCACGCCTAAAATCAGAAAGTCCCAAAAGTGCAGAAAATCCAACTCCACGCATACCCGCCATTAATGCTCGTTCTTGTGCATCGAATCTATAAGGAAATACTCTTTTATGTCCGGCAAGATGTAATTGTTCATAACGTTCTATATCATAAGTTTCTTGAAATATAGTTACATAATCTGCACCACATTCGTGAAGATATTTATAATCTTCAACATTAACAGGATAAATTTCTAAACCAACATTTTTAAAATATTTTTGCGCTAATTTACAAGCTGTACCTATATATTTTACATCACTTTTACTATGACTTTCACCAGTCAAAATTAAAATTTCTTCCATACCGCTATCAGCAATAATTTTCATTTCGTGTTCAATCTGTTCAAAATTCAATTTCATTCTTTGAATATCGTTATAGCAGTTAAAGCCACAGTAAACACAATAATTTTCACAATAATTAGCAATATAAAGCGGCGTAAACAAATAAACTGTATTTCCAAAATGTTTAGCGGTTTCGATACTGGCTTTTTGTGCCATTTGTTCTAAATATGGCTCTGCTGCCGGAGACAATAACGCCTTAAAATCTTCAATAGAACAATTTTCGTGCTCTAAAGCAGATTTGATATTTTTAGAAGTATAACCAGAATAATTGTAATTATTGACACTTTTTAAAACTTTACCTTGAATATCTGAATTAATTTGTTCCATATCCGGTAAATATTTTAAATGATTGGAACGAGATGAAGGATCATTTTCAAGTTGATGCTTTTTATTCAAAATATTTGTCGGCAGATTTTTCGATTCAATTATAAATTGATTATCCATAAACTCACCTTTTTGTGATTATAAATTAAAAATTTTTGATCTATACTTATATTTTAGTCGTGTAAAAATCCTGTTAATGGATCTGATGCTGAAGCTCCACGCGTTAAAACCCTGCCTAAGCCGGACAAATAAGCCTTTCTTCCTGCTTCTATTGCTTGACGAAATGCCGATGCCATTAATGGTAAATCACCGGCGGTTGCAAGTGCAGTATTCGCCATAATTGCCGCTGCGCCCATTTCCATTGCTTCACAAGCCTGCGACGGCTTTCCTATTCCGGCATCAACGATAATCGGTAATTCTATTTCATCGATCAAAATTTGTATAAAATCTTTTGTTGCAAGTCCTTTGTTTGATCCTATCGGTGCAGCTAAAGGCATTACTGCTGAGGCTCCGACATTGACAAGTTCACGTGCAACGTTTAAATCCGGGTACATATAAGGCATTACAATAAAACCATCTGCCGCCAAAATTTCTGTTGCCTTGATCGTTTCATAGTTATCCGGCAAAAGATATTTTGAATCACGCATAATTTCAATTTTTACGAAATTACCACAACCAAGTTCACGAGCTAATTTTGCGATTCTCACTGCTTCTTTTGCATCACGTGCGCCGGAAGTGTTCGGCAATAATGTAATATTTTTAGGTATGTAATCCAAAATATTTTCGTGTTCTTTCGTATTCGCACGACGCACTGCAACTGTAATAATTTCTGCGCCAGCGTCACGAATTGCCGATTCAATCAATTTCATTGAATACTTGCCGGAACCAAGAATAAATCTTGAATTAAATTCGTGACCACCGATAATTAATTTATCCTCTGAACCACTGCCGCCGCCCATAAAGCTAATTATTTCAACAGTATCGCCATCTTTTAAAATGGTTTTATCATATTGAGCTTTAGAAATAATTTCTTCATTAATTTCAACAACAATAGTTCTTTGATCATAATTTGCAAGATTGAGATATTCAGTTAAAGTTTTTTCAGCTACACCTTCATTTTTTCCATTAATTTTTACCAAAATCATCACCTCAAAAAAATTAGAGACTGCCAACGCGGAAGTCTCATAATTACAAATTAAACAAAAGATTCCTACGTCGGCATTATCCGAATCAGGTTTATGGGTCGAAATTTTTAATTTCCTCTCAGCCTGTCTTACAAGCTCCCCAAACAAATTTAAATTTTTAAACTTTATAATTTTATCACATTAGGCAAGGTTTTTGTCAACACTTTTTATAAAATTGAAAGCATTTAAAGTAATTCGTATCTCAAGAAAAATATTGACAAATTATTTTTAAAAGAGTATTATATATTCATAGTTGTTTAATATGTTTTATAAATGATTTTTTTGGAGGCAACAAAATGAGTAAAATTTATCATAGTGTTACAGAGTTAATCGGTAAAACGCCAATTCTTGAGGCAAAAAATTTTTCTGGTGAAAATGGACTTTCTGCAACTATTTTAGCAAAACTTGAATATTTTAATCCTGCCGGTAGCGTTAAAGATCGTATTGCTAAAGCGATGATTGATCAAGCTGAGAAAGAAGGCAAATTAAAACCCGGCGCAGTGATCATTGAACCGACAAGCGGCAATACAGGAATAGGTTTATCAAGCGTCGCAGCGGCAAGAGGTTACAAAGCAATTTTGACGATGCCGGAAACAATGAGCGTTGAGCGCAGAAATCTTTTGAAGGCTTACGGCGCAGAAATTGTTTTGACTGACGGCGCAAAAGGTATGAAAGGTGCTATAGAAAAAGCTGAAGAGCTTGCAAAGAAAACACCTAATTCTTACATTCCGTCACAATTTACGAATCAAGCGAATCCTGCAATTCACGAAGCGACAACCGGTCCGGAAATTTGGAATGATACTGACGGCAAAGTTGATGTATTTATTGCCGGCGTTGGAACCGGCGGAACTTTAACCGGCGTTGGTCGTTATCTCAAAAAGCAAAATCCTAACGTTAAAATTATTGCTGTTGAACCGGCAACTTCACCTGTTTTATCGAAAGGCACAGCCGGACCTCATAAAATTCAAGGTATCGGCGCAGGATTCGTTCCTGAGACTCTCGACACAAAAATTTTTGATGAAGTTTTGACGATAAGCAACGAAGATGCTTTTAAATATGGTCGTCAATTTTCAAGAGCTGAAGGAATTTTGATCGGAATTTCTTCCGGTGCCGCACTTGCAGCAGCAGTTCAAATTGCTAATCGTGCTGAGTTTAACGGAAAAAATATCGTTGTACTTCTGCCTGATACCGGCGATCGTTATCTCTCAACTGATCTTTTTGCATAAAAAATTTTTTTCATTCGATAAAAAATAACTTCGTGGATCATTAAATTCTGCGAAGTTTTTTTATTTGTTATATAATTATTGAATCAATGCAGGAAATTTTCATTTAGCAAAGAATAAAATCAAAAATTAAATTTCAAAATGTGATCAAGAAAGATGATTTAAAAATGCAGACAATTATAGATACAGAGGCATTATCAAACGTTTTTACATATCCATTTGATATAATTATGTTGCCACTTCAAATAATTTTATTCGTTTTTAGTATGTACTTTTTTATAATTGGTTTCTGTGGAATGTGGAGATTTCACGAAGATAAAATTTTAACGCCGTCGAAAAAATTTGCAGTACTCGTCGCGGCTCATAATGAAGAAAGAGTTATAGGACAGCTTGTTGAAAATCTTCAAGAATTAAATTATCCTAAAAATCTATATGACATATATGTCATTGCTGATAATTGTTCTGATAATACAGCTAAAGTTGCCGCAGAAGCCGGAGCGATCGTTTGTAAACGTGTTGATGATACGAAGAAGAGCAAAGGTTATGCACTTGAATGGATGTTTGAAAAGTTATTTGAAATGGAAAAGTCCGGCAAAATTTACGATGCTGTAGCAATTTTCGACGCTGATAATTTAGTTCATCCACAATTTTTGATCGAAATGAATAATCGTTTAATGAAAGGCGATAAGATTATTCAAGGCTTTCTCGATGCTAAAAATCCATATGATACTTGGGTTAGTGGTACATTCGCTATTGCATTTTGGGTTATTGATCACGTTTCACACCTTGCAAAAACGAATATCGGACTTTCTGCAGTTCTCGGCGGCACCGGTATGTGTATTACGATCGATGTTCTTAAAAAATATGGCTGGCGTGCAACTTGTTTAACTGAAGATATGGAATTTACAATGAAATCACTTGCTGAAGGTATCAAAACTACTTGGGCACACGATGCGATCGTTTACGATGAAAAGCCGTTGACTTTCAAACAATCTTGGACTCAACGCAGACGCTGGGCACAAGGTCAATTTGATGTTGCTCATAGATTTATTCCGAAAATGCTTAAAGCCGGCTGGCAACGTAAAGATATAAGAATTTGGGACGGTTGCATTTACCTTTTACAACCACATTTTTTAATGCTGTCTGCATTGTTCATAATAATTAGTTACATTCAATTAGCCGTTGGACAATTTTACACAAGCATTTATACTTTTATGCCGAACAAATTAATGACGGCAATAATGATCGGTCAATATGCTTTGCCAATGATCATTTTGTGGAAAGTTAAGGCTAAATTAAAAGCCTGGTTTTATCTGTTACTTTATCCATTGTTCATTTATTCGTGGCTGCCGATCATTTTCATAGGATTTATTAAGCGTAACGATCACGAATGGGCACATACAGAACATACTAGATCAATGAGTTATAAGGATTTTGTTAAGAAACGTGATTAAATTTTTGGAGGCTTATCGAATGGCAATGACCTTACGATAGATGATTTATTTAAGCAATTTAGTGAATTGTTTAAAGCATATGTTACTAATCCTGTTTTCAGAAATAATATTGATCTTTTGATGAAAGTTCCAATTCAAGAAAAAGATTTACAATATCCCAAAGATTGCATTTTTGAATTTATACTTAGATCAACTGCAACGGTCTTAGCATATGAAATGAGCAATCGAGGTTATATTGCCTATGATATTGGTCATATGGCAAAAGATTATAACGCATTTATGAACAAAGAACCTCGTACACCGGAAAATTCTGCAAAATTTTTCGCACCTGATTGATTTAAAAATTTTTTAAAACCCTTGACTTTATCGTTAATATGCTATAAAATTTCTAGTATTGGGGACGTAGCTCAGCTGGGAGAGCGTACGGTTCGCATCCGTAAGGTCGAGAGTTCGATCCTCTTCGTCTCCACCAACAACACAAACAAATTGTATACAAGATTGTTGTATGCAAAGATATAGATTTCAAGTCAACTGTAAAGGTTGGCTTATCAAAAAGCGGCGTAATAAATATAAGCCGCAATTCTTAATTGACAATTTAACAATTAAGAATTAAAATAAACGTGTGAGAGAAAACCAAACTCACGAAAATAAAACTACCGTGGGACACACGGGAAACTTTTAGTTGGTCAAGCAACAGAGGTTTCGTATAGCTAAACAAATAAAACGAAGTCGAGCGGCACGACTAATTAAAAATACGCCTTTGGAGAGCGTGTAAGACCGACAATCTTAG
>JAFUZV010000114.1 GCA_017476425.1 Selenomonadaceae bacterium | reverse complement strand
TCACCAACATTTTTATCAATCGGCAATGATTCACCCGTTAATGTCGATTGATCAACAGAAGTATTGCCGCTGATTATTACACCGTCAATCGGTATCGTTTCACCCGGTAAAATTCTGATCACGTCATTCAATTTAATCTGATCAAGTTCAATCATTTCCTCTTTAAATTCTACATTCTGCATTCTTAATTCTGCATTTATAATTCTTCTTGCTTGTTGAGGTTCAAGGCTGATCAACTTCTCAAGTCCGGCTTTAGCTTTGTCAGTTGTCATATCTTCCAAAAGTTCACCGAGTGCCATAATGAAAGCAACTTCACCTGCGGCAAAAATATCACCGATCAAAATCGCCGCAATTAAAGCTGTTGAGATCAAAAGCGGCGAAGAAATTTTATTTATTCCTTCACGTTCGATCAATCTTTCAATCGCCTCGTGAATGAGTGGCAAGCCGCTAATTAAAACTGCAATCCAAGCCGGATCGATCGGCAGAAAAATTTCTTTCATCGACAATACAAAACTTATCACGAGTGAAACGCCGCTGATAATTGTCATCTTTACGCCTTCAAGACGTTCACAAATTTCTTCTAACATTTTGATCACCTTTACCTTTCAAAAAAATTTTTTTAATGACTTCATTATAGATAATTGCAAACGATTTTCAATTTACATTTTTTAAATTTGTTCACTTTTGTTTTATAAAAAAATAAGCGCAGATGAGTTACTTCATCTACACTTTTATAACAAAAAAGAGCCGAGTATTTTTTTCTCGACTCCGTAAATTGAATTAAGGATTTACAGCTTCTTTAAGAGCTTTACCGGCTTTGAAAGACGGAAGTTTAGATGCTGGAATGTCAATTTCTTCACCGTTGCGAGGATTGCGACCTTTACGAGCACTGCGCTCTCTGTTTTCAAAAGTTCCGAAACCGATAATTTGAACTTTGTCGCCTTCAACGAGTGCTTGTTTGATGACATCAAAGACTACGTTAAGATAGCTGTCAGCATCTTTTTTGGTGATACCGGCTTTTTGTGCGACATTTGCCGCTAATTCAGTTTTTGTCATAAAAAAACCTCCAAAAATTTTTATTGAACTTTTCGCCGCTGTTTAACGGTTAATAGTTCCGAAATTTAAACAGAAATATCAATGTTGTGACCGAGATTCGGATCAAGGTTACCCATATCAAGGGCTTCTTCGATCATTTCAGTGTCGGCTTCCATTGCCTTATCAAGCATAGCGATACCAATATCTTGCCAAAGTTCTGCTTGATGCATACCGACTGACATTGCCGCGATACTCATATCCATAGAAATCACTCCTCAAAAAACCTTGACAATTCTAGCATACAAAAAACGGCTTTGCAATAGGTTTTTTAAACAATAACAAAAAATTAATAATAAAATTTTTTTAAACTATATTAATTCTCCATTACCCATTGCCAATTACACATTAAACATTAACGCCGTAATTTTTGCCGAGTGAGGCAAGACCGCCTTCAAAGCCGGAACCGATCGCGTTAAATTTCCAATCTGCGCCGTGACGATAAAGTTCACCAACAACAACAGCCGTTTCAATCGAAAAATCTTCACCGAGATCGTAGCGAATAAGTTCCTTGCCGGTAATGTCATCAACAACACGAATGTAAGCATTTTCAACTTGACCGAAACTTTGTCTGCGTTCAACTGCCTCATAAATCGTAACAGTGAAATCAATTTTTTTGATATTCGCAGGAACTTTTGCAAGATCAACTCTGATCTCTTCGTCGTCGCCTTCACCTTCACCGGTGAGATTGTCACCCATATGTTCAACAGAGCCGCTTTTGTGCTTAAGATTGTTGTAGAAAACGAAATCATCATCAGAAGTCACTTTGCCATTTTCAGCAAGAAGAAACGCCGCTGCATCAAGATCGAAGTCGTGACCGCCGTCATACTTATTAGTATCCCAGCCGAGACCGATCAAAACTTTTGTCAAATTCGGGTTGCCCTTTGTAAGTTCAACCTTCTGACCTTTTTTAAGACTTACTGCCATTTAAAACTCCTCCTAAAAAATTTTTTATTAAGTTGAAATATTTATCAAAATTAAATTAATCTTTACGACCAACTTGCCATTGAAGTCCCCAATCAAAATCTTCATCAAGATAACGTTGATTGTCGTAGAACTTAACGATCTTTTCAACGCTGAATGTGGAGCCGGTATTTTCTAAAAGTGCAATTCCACAAAGTCGCTTTTTAGAACCGTATTCATCCATTCTAACAATTATGTCAGGACTGCCGGGACATTTAACCGTAACAATTCCATCGACTTCACGCCATTGTGCAACACCGTCATAAATGAAAGTGTAAACTAAAATGCGCTTGATCTTGTCGACAAATTTACCATTAACGCGGATCGTTTCACCTGCGGCAACGCTACCGGTTCGATCATCGCCGTCAAGTGCAATGTAAGGTGAATGATTTAATTCACCAAAAGCATTTCCGAGAGCTTGCACAACACCTTTATCACCGTTTTGAAGTTCAAAGAGACAGCCGAGATCAAGATCAACACCTTTTGACGAATTGCCAAAAATTCTATCTAAAAATCCCGAAGATTTTTGCTGTTGAGGCTGCGACCAATTCAAATTAATTACAATTTCGCCTAAAGTCTTGCCGGTTTTGACAAGGCTAATTTTTTGTCCTTTTCTGAGTTCGATTTTTTTCGGCGGTGGTGGTGGAGCCGTTGAATTATTTTTTATTGACGATTGATTTTGATTATTTGAATCGAATTTAAACGGCTGTCGTTTCGTCTCAACTTTTGAAGTTGATCTATTTGATCCTGTTGATTGAGGCGGCGACGGTGAATTTGATTGTGGTGATGAAGACGGTGGTGAAGGCGTATCAGAAACATCAACGCCAAAATTTTTACAAAGTGCCTCAAGTCCGCCGCTGAATCCTGCGCCGATCGCATTAAATTTCCATTCGCCTTTATGTCGATAAATTTCAGCAACAACAATCGCCGTTTCAACTGATAAATTTTCACCAAAATTAAATTGCAAAATATCATTAACTTTGATCATCGTATTTTTAACTTGACTGAAATTGTGTCGACTATAAATCGTCAACGTAATTGCAATTTTGCTGACAGTCGCCGGAACTCTTGAAAGATTAATTTTAATTTGATTGTTTTGAAGTTGTACACTTTGAGAAGAATGATTTTGATTCCCATAGAAAACGAAATCATCATCTGAAGAAACTTTTCCGTTATCACCGAGAAGAAATGCTGAAGTATCAATTTCGATTGAGGAATCAGCCTGCCAATTAAGTGTAACTAAAATTTCTTTGAGATTAGGATTATTTTTCGTCAGATCAGCTTTTTGACCTTTTCGCAATTCAACAGCCATAAATTCACCACCTCATTTGTTAATAACTCAATTTGCTTTTCCAAAAAATTTACGGCGCAAAAATTCGCTACCTTTTCTAAACCAATTTACTTTTTCAAGCATTACTGCTTCAACTTCTGCTGTCTTGAAATTCTTATTGAACAACCAGACATCTAAAAGCCGCTCCGAAATGAAACCGAACAATCGCCATTTCTGATCAACTAAATTATTTTGATCCATCCAATTTTCGTATTTAAATAGTATATCAAAAAGCCATTCGCAGTAAGATTCGACCATTGATTTTTTCATAACGAACATATTCCACAAGTGCAAGCGTCGACGATTCATCACGGCACGAAACGATCTTAAATAATTTGGATAACATTCGCTAATAATTCTTTCGATCTGTTCAAGATCGCGGCTACTATGAGCGTGTTCATATTGACTTCTTACTGTTTCAATATAATATCTTCGTTGTTGCGGCAAAATAATATCGTGATCTTTCAATAAATATTCAAAATCAGCACGTTGAAAAATTTTTTGCTTGACTTCCTCAACGCCATCAAAAAATTTTTTTCTACCAAAATATCGGCGATAATGACAGAGTCCTAAATAGTCACAATCTAAATTTTTCCAAGCCCAATAAAGCCCGGTCAATTCGCAGTAATTAGAATTTTTGACGGAAATATTATCACCGGTATTATCTCCAACAAAACCCAAATAAGGCTTACCAGTACAGCCGACGTGAATGGGTAAATAAACATCATCGCCGGGTGTCCAGTATTCCTTGTGAGAAGCAACCAATATTTTTATATTCAAGTCAAAAACCTCCGACAAGTCCCGAAAGTTTTAAACATTAAAATTCTGTTTTGAAATTTCTTCAAATACCTCAAGCGCACGCTTTACAATATCGTCCATATCATAATAACGATATTCAGCAAGACGACCAACGGCGATCAGATTTTTGATCTTCGCAACTTCTGCCGCATATTGATCATAACGATTTTTATTTTCTTCAGTGAAAATCGGATAATAAGGCGTATTATGTCCACGCTGATAATCTTGTGGATATTCTTTTAAAATTGTCGTCTTTGGTGAGTTGATCGGATGAATCTTTTTAAATTCAGTAATTCGTGTAAAGTCGTAATTATTAGGATAATTAACGGTTGCAGCTTGCTGATAATTTTCAACGTTAAGCGTTTCAAATTTCATATCGACACTTCTATAAGGCAGCGATCCAAATTTTTCATTGAAAAGATCGTCAAGCTGTCCGGTGTAAATTACAAGACCATTAAAAACTTGATCAAGGAAATAAATTTTATCGCCGTCAACTCTCATAACGTCGCTGAATTTTGTATTAAGCATTAATTTGATATTTTTATTACTTAACAACTTTTTGAAAATTTCCGTGTAGCCTTTCGACGGCACAGCTTGAAAGCGATCATTGAAATATCTGTTATCACGCCCGACAAAGATCGGTACACGAGCAGTTACTGCGCCTTCGATATTTTCCGGCGATAAATTCCATTGCTTTTCGGTGTAATGAAGAAAAATTTTTTCATAGACATAATCAGCAAGATAACGAAGATCATTATCCGTTGATTGTTTCAATTTAAGAATCGGAACTTTTGTATTGTAGTCATAACGATTTAACAACGCCGCTTCTAATTTATCAGCAAGTGGCGGCGGAAATAATTTATGCAAAGTATTCAAGTTAAACGGAATCGGCACAATTTGCCCGTCGATCATTGCTTGAACGTGATGATGATAAACGTCCCAATCAGTAAACTTTGAAAGATATTTCCAAACATTTTCGTCATCAGTATGAAACAAATGAGGTCCATATTTATGGATTAAAATTCCGTTTTCGTCACGTTCATCATAGCAGTTGCCGCCAATATGTTGACGACGTTCAATCAAAAGAACAGATTTATTTTGTTGCGTTGCAAATCTTTCCGCCAAAACTGATCCGGCGAAACCTGCGCCAATTATAATAATATCAAACATTCAATCACCACTATCATTAATATGTTTTTCAATTCTCTTTGCCGCAAGATCATAAACTTCAGCACTTGCACGCATTCCGATTATAATAATTTCCATACCGTGTTTCGTGCGTTGAAGTCGATAAACAATTCTTATTCCTGCGT
>JAFUZV010000113.1 GCA_017476425.1 Selenomonadaceae bacterium | reverse complement strand
TCAATTCTCTTTGCCGCAAGATCATAAACTTCAGCACTTGCACGCATTCCGATTATAATAATTTCCATACCGTGTTTCGTGCGTTGAAGTCGATAAACAATTCTTATTCCTGCGTCTCTCAATTTGATTTTGTAACAGCCACTTAAATTTGTGTTTAATTTATTTCCAAGAGGTTTACCATAACCGCCTTCATTTTGTGGTAAAGGATTTTGACTAACTTTTTGTATGTACTTTCTGACGAGTATGCTCTGACTTCTATCTAATTTTGCAAAATCTTCTTTCGCCTCATTCCACCATATGACTTTCCAAGAGGTCATTAAATTTCAACCTCTTCCCAGCCATTTAAATCTTCTTCAGTTATTCCAAAAAATTTATCAATCTCTTCCATAGTATAGGTTTTCTCATTATTTTTGTTATGTTTTTTGATACGTTCCTCAACAAGTTTGATAAGATCAGCGTCTTCTTCACTATCAGAATGATCAAATTTGACTTCATCAACAGAAGAATTATTTAAATTATTTGTTTCCTTCAATGCTTTTTGCATAAATAATCACTCCAATTATTTCAAAGCACGATGAGCAATGTCTTTTCTGAAGTGCATATTTTCAAAGTGAATGACTTCAACACCTTTATAAGCCTTATCGACAGCAGATTTAATATTTTCAGCCTTTGCAACGACTCCTAGAACTCTTCCGCCGCTAGTCAAAATTTTACCGTCAACTTTATTTGTTCCGGCGTGAAAAATCAAAGTATCAAGTGCTTTTGCTTTGCTAATTCCGTCGATTTCAAAATTTTTCTTGTAAGATTTTGGATAACCGCCGGATGCAAGTACAACACAAACTGCACTATCATTAAACCATTCGATCTTTTGATCGGCAAGTGTACCATCAACACAAGCAAGCATTATATCAATCAGATCAGATTTCAGCAATGGTAAGACAACTTGAGTTTCAGGATCGCCGAAACGTGCATTAAACTCCACGACTTTAGGCTCACCGTTGACAATCATTAATCCTGCGTAAAGACAGCCTTTATAATTTATACCTTCATTTGACATTGCAGAAATTATCGGTTTCAAAATTTTTTCTTCAGCAGCTTTCAAAATTTCTTCAGTCATAATTGGTGCAGGTGCATATGCGCCCATACCGCCGGTATTAAGTCCTTCATCACCGTCATTAACACGCTTATGATCTTGAGATGCTATCATAGGGACGATCGTTTTGCCGTCAGTGAAAGCAAGCAATGAAACTTCTTCGCCGTCCATAAATTCCTCAACGACAATTTTATTACCGGCTTCACCAAAAGATTTTTGCTCCATAACTTCAAAGACAGCGTTAATCGCCTCGTCAACATTCTGCGCAACAATTACACCTTTACCCGCTGCAAGTCCATCAGCTTTAACGACGATCGGTGCGCCTGCCGCCTTGATATATCCACAGGCTTTGTTGACATTATCAAAAATTTCATAAGTTGCCGTCGGAATGTTATATTTCTTCATCAAATTCTTAGCAAAGATTTTTGATCCTTCAATCTGTGCCGCTGATTTTGTTGGACCGAAAGTTTTAATATTTGCCGCCGTTAAATCATCAACAAGACCATTAACCAGCGGAGCTTCCGGACCGATCACGACGAGATCAATTTGTTGATTCTTTGCAAAATCAATGATCGCTTTGTTATCGTCGATCGAAATATTTTTAACACATTCTGTAATTTCTTCAATTCCGGGATTTCCGGGCATTGCATAGAGTTTACCACAGTTCGGACTTTGTGCAATTTTCCAGGCTAAAGCGTGTTCACGTCCACCACTGCCAATAATTAAAATATTTAACATTAATTGTTCATTCCTCATTCTACATTCTTAATTCTGCATTCTACATTATTAACGATTCCACCAACCGCCACGTCTATTTCTGCGATTATTACGATCATAATCGTCATTGTCGTCATAATCGTCATCATCATATCTGTCACGTCGACTGCTGCTGCGCTTTGAATCCCATTCACAAATAAAACCAAAATTGCGTTCACCAAAAAATGATTCGCCGTTACAATCACCGTCATAACTTATATCATTCCATTCACCCATACGATTAGACGAATTTGGATTTCTATGACGATAAATCATCAATGAATCTTCGTTGCCTGTGTAATTATCCGGCTGACCACTTGCCCAATTATTATATGAAAATGATTCGCCGGTTACCCAATTCCAACTGCGTTTGCCTTCTCTATAACCACCGAGCCAGTAACAATTTTTTTTGCCGTTTGAAGAAAGTAAATCTTCAACAAAATTTTGTTCACCGCGAGAAGTGATCGTGACAAGGTGTCCGCCGAGATCTCTACAATAATTTCTTGCTTCTCTCCAAGTCATTGATCTATTGTAAACTCTATAATAATGACCGTTGTACTTTTCAGCATCACTTGGAATTGATGCCGCATTAACATTTGACATTGCAAACACACTTGACGACATCAAAACTGCTAAAGTGGCTAATTTAAATTTCATATTCATAAGATCACCTGCTTACCAGAAATTTTAAATCAAAATAATTTTTCCAGTTGAAAATTCTACATTCTGCATTCTTAATTCTGCATTTTTAATCACTTTATCGCCGGAACAATGACCGAGTGCAAGATTTTTCACGCCGAAATTTTTCAATTCATTGAAAGTTTTATTGATTCGATCGTCGCTTGCAGTCCATAAATGTATTCCGCCGATAACTGTTTTAATAGGCTGATTAAATTTTTCCTGCACAGTTGAGACGATATTTAAAATACCATTATGAGCACAGCCGGTAACGATCGCTAAACCGTCATCTTCACGAAGTACAAGTACAATTTCATCATTGAAAGGATCAGAAATTCGATCTTCACCGATAACAAATTTTTTCGGGATCGTCTCAAAATTATATTTCTTGTTAAAGCTGCTGATCAAAAATGTTTCATCGTCGATCTTCAAAACATCTTCACAAATTCGCTGTTCAATCTGCCAACGATCAAGATCGTCTTTAGTAAATCCACAACCGGCATATTTATATTCGTTTGTATCTTCATCTAATGAAAATTTTTCAAGCCAAAAATCTTTTCCTGTATATAAAAACTTCGGCTTTGAATAATTTAAAAGTTTTGGAAAGCCAGCGGCGTGATCATAATGTGAATGACTTAACATAACAAATTGAACTTTTGAAAGATCAACATTCATCAAAGCGGCATTATTCCAGGCGATCCCAGTGTCTCCACAATCGAAAATGAATGTTGACTGTGAAGTTGTTATATAAAGTGAAAGTCCGTGCTCCACTTCAAACGCTGAATTATTCGGCTTAGTATTCTCAAGCAAAATTTTTATTTCTATCATAATTCGTCACTTCGTTAAAAACATACCGACTGAGGCGATCAAAAATAATATTACACTTTCAATGGTAGCACGAATAAATTTTTTGTTCGGTTTTTTAGTAACGTTTGCAAAAATTACCGCTCCGACGCTGACAATTAAGCAAAGTATTGAAATCATTAACAATATTGAAAAAATATCTCTCATAATTTTTCACTCAAATACTTTGTAATAGCGGCATCATAATCAGTTGTATGTGCGAAAGCCTCAAGCGCAAGTTTATATCTAAATTCGTAACTTGTATCGCCGTCTTTCTCGATCATCTCTGCAACTTCATCATAACGATCAGGATCAGTTATCACTGTAACGAATTTAAAATTTTTTGCAGCGGCTCTTATCATCGCCGGACCGCCAATATCAATATTTTCAATCGCTTCAGCCATTGTAACATTAGGCTTTGCAACTGTCTCTTTGAATGGATACAAATTCACAACGACCATATCAATAGGCTTGATATTATTTTCTTCCATTTGCTTGCAATGCTCAGGATTATCACGGACTGCCAAAATTCCGCCGTGAATTGCAGGATTAAGCGTCTTAACTCTGCCGTCCATAATTTCCGGAAAGCCTGTTAAATCGCTGACATAAGTTACCGGAATGCCTGCGGCTCTGATCGCTTTCATTGTTCCGCCGGTGCTGATAATTTCAACGCCGCTTTTAACGAGTCTTTTTGCAAAGTCAACTACACCGAATTTTTTTGAAACGCTTATTAATGCTCTTTTGATCATTTTGTTCACCTTCCATTAATTTAAGTCAATTATATAGCACAAAATAAAATTTTCAATGCTGTTTGATAAAATTTTGATTAAATTTCGACGCTGAATTTGTCTAATCCTTCAAATATTTCTCGGCAAGTGTTTAAAATTAATTTTTTGTTCCTTAAGTTCATCACTGCCGATCAAACACGATTCAGCGAAAATTATTTTTTCACCGTCAAAGTTAAATTTTGAAAGATTTCTAAATGACAAGGTATCAAGTAATAAATAAATTGCAGTATTATTGAAAATTCCGATCAATGGCGGATCGATCGGTGATTTTAAAAATGTTTTAGTTAATCGCCGCCAAATATGTTTAGCAACGTGAATTATTAAATTATCAGATTCGCCGCAGCTTAAATTATCATCTCTCTCAAGCAAATGAATTTTTTCATCTAATTCGGCAGTTAAAATTTCTTTCTTTCCGAACTAATCAAGATTAGGCAAGTTGATCACCTCATTAAAAATTTTTCTTTGCAGTATATCATAAAATTTCACGCTAGAAAATCAGTTGTTCACGCCAAAATTATTGAAATTATTTTTGCGATTGATAAAATGCTTTTGAGGACAAAAAAATTTTTCTATGGAAGGAATGATCAATATGCCGACAATTTCATCAATGCTTCGTGGAACTTATTTGCTTTATAAAAATTATTACAGTTCAAAAAGTTCTTCGACTTCAACAGCGACTAATTCATTTTGGAAAAATTATTCTTCGCCGCTGATCAAAAATAATTTCATCAACGATTATAGCACGACGAAAAAAAATTTTAACGGCGAGTTGAATGAAAGCCTTGACAAGTTAAAAAATTCTTCCGCTAAAGTTAAAAATCTTGACTTCAAAACCGTTGATGATCCTAAAAAGATCGTTGACACAATCAAAAATTTTGCTGACGATTATAACGATACGATTAAATTTTTCAATGACAATTCAAATGTTTCTAATCAAGTTAAGAATCTCACAAAAATTTTTTCTAATACAAATTACAATTCAAGATCGGCGGCGAATATCGGAATTAAGATCGATTCAAGCGGCAAAATGGCTGTTGATAATGATCAGCTTGAAAAGTCCATTAATGAAAATTCAACTCGTGTTGAGTCCGTTATGTCAAGTCTCACAAGTAAATCAGATCGCAATGTTTCATTTGCAGAATCTCAACAAAATAAAATTTTTCCTTCAATGCGATCAATGCTTAGCGGATCAATTAATTCTTCAGCACTCTACAACAGCAGATCATTAACGAAAATTTCAAATTATGCCAGCATTGGGAATTTGTTAAATTATTTTGTCTGATTGTGAGGTGTTAAAAATGCCGGTTAAAGTTGGAAATTCTTATGTCTCTGAGGCGGCTGTCGCTTATGCACAAAGTCAAGTTGAAAAGGATTCAAAGTCCGGCGATACTCTGAAAAATTTGTCTAAGCAATTCAAAGATATTAATTTCAGCGTTGGAACTCAACCGTTTAATAGTAGCGGCACAAATAATATTTCTATTGCGCCGAACATTCTTAGACAAATGGCGAATGATCCTGAAAAGCGTCTTGAGTATGAGGCTTTGATTTATGACTGCAGTCAAGGCTTAAAAGATTTTGCAAATCGTCCGGGACTTAAGGCGCAAGGTTATATTATCGGCAGTGATGGCGGCTTGAGAATGTGGAGTATTAGCGGCGATGATGATGGTAAAAATGATCGTTTAATATTTAATGTCGATAAAGATAAATTAGCCGGACGACTTCCGAAGAAAAAAACTTCAAAGTTTGATAAGATCAATGAAAAGTTACAAAAAAAATCTTCTGATAAAGTCAACGAAGATGAAGAAAAAACTTCTGAACAGATCGGCGGATCAGTTGTCTTTAATGAATCGAAACGATCAAGACAGCTTGCGGCGGCTAAGACGATCGACGACGTTAAACAAATTATGGAACTTTTGAAAACTGATCTTGAAGATTGTGAAAATGGACTTAAAATGCAATGGTGTGATGAAACTGAAGTTGAGAAAGTCAAGAAGATGATCGAACGTGCGCAGAAGAGAATGAATGAGGTTGCAAAGAATTATCAAAGTGAAGAGACAAATAATTTTTCAGTAGATATTTTGATCTGAAATTTTTAGTTAGCGCAATAAAAAACCGTCAACACTTTTAACAGTGCGACGGTTAATTTTTTTATTTGAAATCGTTTTTAAGTCAACGAAAAAATTTTTTAAATTAGTGGTGCGCTCGGGCAGAATCGAACTGCCGCCTTCAGCTCCGGAGGCTAACGTCCTATCCACTGGACTACGAGCGCATTTTTAATTCGGAATGTGGAATGCGTAATTCGGAATTTTTTTAATCAACAACGCCATATTTCAGGATCAAATCTCTTGTGTCAATCAAAATTTTTTCCGGCATTAAATTCTCTTCAACAAAAATTCTTGCATTATGAACTATATCTTCATAAATTTCAGAGTGACGCTCCATATATTCGTATTTCTCAATCAGATCGGATAAATCTTCTTTGATCGGTACAAAATGTTTCCACGCAATCAATCTATCAAAATACCATTCACGATAAGGTCTATCAGCAATAAAAACTACTCTGCCAAGCTGTAATAATGTTTGAAGTCGTCCACTCCAGCCATGTCCACGAACATCAATCAAATATTTATACTTCGCCTGCTCAGTCATATGAATATATTGACCTTGTGAACTGTCTTCTATTTTTAAATATTGAGGATACCTTTTACCTAAATCATACAAACTTACTCTGGCAAAATCTAATATTGTACCTCTCCAAAAAATACGATTATCTTCAAAAGGTTTTAATGCCGCCTCTTTACATTTTGACTGAGTAATGAACGGATTAAAAAAAGTTCTTTCATCATAACAAGAATTAAAATCCGGAAAAGCAATTACTCGATTATTCGTTGCATAAGAAGTACAATAAGTAAATACATAAGGTAAATCTAATGCTTCTGCTAAATCAAAAGAAATATCCGGTCTGTCAGTAGCACAAGATACCCAGATATTTAAATTTTTACCCTCAAAATCTTTAAAAAAAGTTTGAAAAGTCTTTTGAAATAATCCGAGTGTCTTAGGTGTACGAAAATGATCCTTGCAAGGTTCAATATTTAAATTCGGAAATTTTCCATAGATATGAATATCCGGCGTGGCTTCTTCGTAAAATGAAAAAGGCATTTTAATTCGTGTGAGAAATTTTGCCACCGCATAAGAAAGTTTTGTAAAAAAAGTTCGTTCCAGTTCACCAAAACCTTTAGGCGCACCTATATCAATAGCAATTATTGATCGATATGCCCCCCCCCCCCTCATTAACTTTTCAATCGCGTCAATACGTACTTCAGGCGGCACAATATTAATAGAAGGATTTTCTAATTGTTCAAAATGAATTGCTCCGGCTATCGAATTTGGATCAAATTTTTTAACAAGTTCATTGATCACTTTTTGATTTCTGCCGATCAAAATAAATTTTTCCTGTTCCATAAAAAAATTACCTCCGATGGTTCTTCAAAAAGTTTTCAATTCTTGCAAGTGCCTCAGAAATTTTATTGATACTTGTAGCATATGAGCAACGGACGTGACCTTCACCACTTTTGCCGAAAGCTCCGCCGGGAACTAATGCAACGTGTTCAGCATTTATTAAAGCCTCTGCAAATTCAGTTGAATTGTAGCCGGTTGATGAAATATTAGGAAAGATATAAAATGCGCCTTTAGGTTCAAAACATTCAAGACCCATTTTAATAAAGCCATCGTAAATTAATTTTCTGCGTCGATTATATTCAGCAACCATTTTTTTCATATACTTTTCGCCGTGACGAAGTGCCTCAACAGCGGCGATTTGTGCAGTGATCGGTGCACAAAGCATAGTATATTGATGAATTTTAGTCATTGCGGCGATAAAATCAGCGTTGCCAAGTGCATAACCGATTCGCCAGCCGGTCATTGCATAAGCCTTACTAAAACCATTTAAAACGAGCGTCCGATCTTTCATATTAGGCAATTCAGCAAAACAAACGTGTTCAGCATTTCCATAAGTGAGATCACCGTAAATTTCATCAGAAATCACAATCAGATCATATTTTTCAGCAAAATCAGCGATCTTTTCAAGATCGGATCGTTCCATAATTGCGCCTGTTGGATTGTTTGGATAACCGATCAAAATTGCTTTCGTCTTAGGTGTAACATATGGTTCTAATTCTTCCGGCGTGATACGAAATTCATTTTCAATCTTTGCAGGAACATTGATCGGAACTCCACCGGCTAAAGTTGTACAGGCTTGATAAGAGACATAACAAGGTTCCGGGATCAAAACTTCATCGCCGGGTGCGATCACTGCACGTAAAGCAATATCAAGAGCTTCAGAGACTCCAACAGTAACTAAAATATCAGTTTCAAAATTATAATTTAAATTGTGTCGACGTTCAAAATGTTTAGCGATCTCTTGACGAAGTTCCGGCGTGCCACGATTAGCAGTATAAGAAGTATAACCTTGTTCAAGTCCATAAACACAACTTTCACGAATTGACCAAGGCGTTACAAAATCAGGTTCACCGACACCTAAAGAAATAACGTCCTGCATTTTTGCCGCTATATCAAAAAATTTTCTAATTCCACTCGGAGCGATCGATTGCACTTGCGGCGATAATCTTTCTGACCATTTACTCACGGCGATACCACCAATCTGCGATCTTGTTCTTCATCGTCCATAATTACTCCGTCACGTTTATAAGCCTTCAACATAAAATGACTTCTCGTCTGTGTAACGCCTTCGATCGTTGAAAGTCTTGTTGCTACAAAATTTGCAATTTCTTTTAAACTCTTGCCTTCAATGATCACCAAAAGATCAAAACTGCCGCTCATCAAGTAAACGGTTTTCACTTCATCAAATCTATAAATTCTTTCAGCAATAGCATCAAAACCAACTTCACGTTGAGGAGTAAGATTTATCGTTATCATTGCCGTTACTGTTTCATTTCCAAATTTTTCCCAGTTAATGATCGTCGGATAACTCAAAATAATTTTATCTTTCTCAAGTCGTCTAATATCCTGTTCAACTTGATATTCACTTTCACCGAGTATTGAGGCAATTTCAGCCGTCGTTATTCGTGAATTTTTTTCAAGCAGTTCAAGCAATTCTTTCAATTAAATCACCTTTTTAATAATGTAGAATGTAGAATGCAGAATGCAGAATTATTCAGCCCTCAGCCCTAAGCCTTAGCCCTAATTCTTAATTCTACATTCTTAATTTTGCATTCTGAATTTATAAATTGTTTTCAATATTTGTTTCACTTGTTTCAAAATCGGAAATTTCTATTTCGTCGTCAACTTCAAAATTTTCTTCTGTCGTATCGATCGGAATATTTTCCTCAAATGGAATTTCATCAACTGATTTATTTCTTTCGTTGTCGATATATCGATAAGTACCATCACTTTGAATTACACTTTGATCAGCTTGCAATGCCTTAGCCATATCAGTAGATTTAGTGTCAATGCTCATAATTCCATATTTCGACAAAAGCAATTTCATAACAGTTTTTTTCGCCATTGAATCAAAATTTGTTGACCAAACAGAAGTTTTACGTCCATATTTAAGATCGTAAGTATAAGATTGAGAATATTTAGCGGCGTGATCTTTGATCTCATCAATCGTCATATAAAGCGTTTTATTAAAGCCGTTGATAAGTTCCATATAAGCAACGTAACCGACAACTTTATCAGAAATTTTTTCGCCGCGAATTATATCGCCTGTGATAAAGTCTATATCTTTAATTTGTCCTTCGTAGACTTTTCCGGCGTGAAGTTTTCGATATTGATTGCTGCGCTCGGCAAGTTGAATTAAACCTTTCCAGCCGATTTGAAATTGTGCTTGACCTTTATAAGGAACAATATAAGCAAAACCTAATGAAGGATTGATCGGCAATTTCAACGCCGCCGCAATACTTGCCGCTGATAAAATTGTTGCTGTGCTACATTCCTTGAGTCGGTTGCTTGTATTTACAACCGTCATTATCGAACTTATAAAACTTGCGGAATTTTCACCAAGCATATCGGTGAAACGTTTTTTTACAATATCACTACGCAAAATTTCAGTTAATGATCTGTTATCTGCCAAAATTCTCAACTCCACTTAAAAAACAATTAACACGAAAAAATTTTCAAACTTATCTTGCAAAAAACATTAGAATCTGATTAAAATCTGATAAATATTATCACAAGCGAGGTTGACTGTCAAGAATGCAGATTTATAAATTATTCGTAGCAATTATAATTTCAATTTTGATCACCTTCACGCCGAAAATTTCATTTGCTAAAAATATTTTATTAATTCCGTTAGATAGCAGACCGCCTTGCACTGATTTTGTTGAAGACTTAGCAAGCATTTCAAATTACAAATTGATCTTGCCGCCGAAAAAATTTTTAGATTATTTCACATTGCCCGGCGAAATTGATAATCTTAGACGCTGGCTAATTGACGAAGTTGACACTGAAGAGATCGACGCAATAATTTTAAGTATCGATCAGATCACTAGCGGCGGATTAATTGCATCACGTGAAAAAAAATTATTGAATGAAGATATTAATTCGTTGACAAATTTTTTGATCGACTTCAAAGAAAAATTTTCAAATGTTCCGATCTATGCATTTAGTATCTTGCCAAGAATGAATCCACCTGCAAGTATCGACAATTTTTTTCAGCGGCGTGCATTGATGGCTTTATCACGTTTGATCGGTCGATCTCATTCCGGCTTGATTGTCGACGACGAATCATTATTTGAAGTTTATTCAGAGATCACGCCGGATAATTTAAATCGTTACTTGAATATTTTCAAGATGAATCGTCAACTTAGTGAAAGGCTGATCGATCTTACTAATAAAAAAATTATCGACAAAATTATTTTCGGTATGGACGACGCAGAAAAATTTTCAATTCAAAATGTTTTAGTTGACGAGTTAAAAAATTATTCAGATCGCAATGACAAAATTATTTTTACTCACGGAGCTGACGAAATTGCATTAACTCTAATTGCTGAAATCGTCGAGAAAGATTTTAATTATACGCCGAAAATTTTTATTCAGTATAATGAAGTTGAGACGGCGAAAAAAATTATGCCTTATATGTCAGCAACGATTGATGAAGTTGTCAGAGAAAAAATTTTTCAACTTCACGGCGAAATTGTCAACGATCAGAATAATGCTGATTTTATCCTGTTCGTTGCCGTTGATGATACTAATAGTGTTGACGTGATCAAAAATCTGATCGAATCGCAGAAAAAAATTGCACTTGTAGATTTAAGTACTCATTTTACAAAGTCTGAAATTCTTCTGCCGAAGTTGATCGCCGCTGAAATTCCGATCAATTCATTAATCGCTTATTCCGGCTGGAATACTGCATCAAATTCGATCGGTACAGCTTTATCTCAAGCGATCATTTTTCAAGCCTCAAATGAAAATTTTATTGAAAATCTGCGTTTTTTAAATCAGCGTTTCATTGAGGATTATATTTATTTGAAGGACGTGATCGACGGCGTGAATATTGCACTCAAAAAAAGCGGTTCTTATGATACAAGTTTTCTTGACTACGGCACGGAGTACG
>JAFUZV010000112.1 GCA_017476425.1 Selenomonadaceae bacterium | reverse complement strand
GCAATGATCAGAGCAATTAACTTTTGTATTGCTAATGACATTATGAAAGATTATTTGCTTGACAAAGGGAAAGAGGTGTTTAATATGTTAAGAATGGAATGGAATATTGACGATGCTTTAGAGGCTTGGAAAGAAGAAGGCATTGAAAAAGGCATTGAAAAAGGTATTGAAAAAGGTGAAATTAAAAAATCTGAAAAAATTGCAATTAAAATGCTCGGTAATGGTGAATCTTTTAATTATATTCAAGAGCTTACAGAATTACCATTGAAACGAATTGAAGAGCTTGCAAACTTAATTAAAAATTAATAATAAATATTATTTTGGAGTGAATTTATGTTCTACTCATTATTGAAAATATTTTTTAGGTTATTTTTTAAAATAATTTTTCGAACGAAAGTTATTGGACTTGAAAATATTCCTAAAGACGGCGGAATAATTTTAGCGGCGAATCACCTTAGCAACTGGGATCCGCCATTTCTTGCAACTTTCTTTGATCGCAAAGTTAATTATATGGCGAAGGAAGAACTTTTTAAAAATAAAATTTTCGCAACGGCGATCAGAAATCTTGGAGTTTTTCCTGTTAAGCGTGGCAAGGCTGACAAAGATGCAATCAAGCACGCTATCAAATTAATTAAATCCGGTGATTGTCTCGGAATTTTTCCTGAAGGTACACGATCTAAAACCGGTGAAGTTGGCAAGGCTGAACCTGGTGTAACTCTAATCGCTGCAATGACTAAAGCTCCGATCATTCCTGCGGCGATCATTAATACAAATAAAATTTTTTCAAGCGACAATTTTTTTCCTCAACTTGCCGTTGTCTATGGTAAGCCGATGAATTTTTCCGGCAGTCTTAAGGATAAAGAGGCTTTAGAAATTTTTTCTCAATCAATTATGGAAGAAATCAAAAAATTAATGCAGAATGTAGAATGAAGAATGTAGAATTAATTTCACAACTCCAATTCTGCATTCTTAATTAAACAAATTAATTTGTCCACTCGCTTGATCATTTTGATTTTTAATTCCTGCGGCTACTAATGAATCAAGCTCCGAAGTTAATTCTCTTCTGCGATTGTCAAGTCGATCGAATGCTCCACTTTTGATCAGACTTTCAATCGCTTTTTTGCTGACAACTTTATGATCAACTCTGCAAACGAAATCAAACACAGATTTAAATTCGCCGCCGCTGTCTCTAACCTCAACGATATTTTCAATCATCTTTTCACCAAGATTTTTTATAGCTGAAAATCCTAAACAAATATTTTTACCTTGTACGGAAAATTCAGCACAGCTTGAATTAATATCCGGCTCAATGATTTTGATTTTCGCACGTTTAGCAAATTCGACATAATCAAAATATTTTTCAGTGTCAATGAAAGCGTTCATCATTCCGGCGATAAATTCAACAGGATAATTAGCCTTAAGATAAGCCGTCCGCCAAGTCAGCATTGCATAAGCCGCACTATGTGATTTATTAAATCCATAACCGGCAAATTTCAACAGAAGATCAAAAATTTTTTCAGCAAGATTTTTTTCAATATCATTCTTCAGACAGCCATTGATAAAATTATTCTTCTGATCGATCAAAATTTCTGACTTCTTTTTACTGATCGCTCGTCTCAAAATATCAGCTTGTCCAAGTGTAAAACCTGCAAGCGTTTGAACGATCCGCATTACTTGTTCTTGATAGACAATCACGCCGAAAGTTTCTTTTAAAATCGATTTTAATTTTGGGTGTAAGTAAGAAATTTTTCTTTTGCCGTGCTTTCGATTGATAAAATCATCAACCATTCCGGAGCCTAATGGTCCCGGTCGATAGAGTGCCAAAAGCGGTATTAAATCTTCAAAGCATTTTATTTGTAATTCACGGGTGATTTTCGTTATTCCGCTTGATTCCATTTGAAAGACTGCGCAGGTTTTGCCGTCAGAAAGTAATTTTGCTGTTTTTGGATCGTCCAGCGGAATTTTTGACAAGTCGATTAATTTTCCTCGTGATTTTTCGATCATTTTCACTGCGTAACTTATCGCCGTTAGTGTCTTCAATCCTAAAAAATCCATTTTTAATAATCCTAATTCTTCGATCGCATCTTTATCATATTGCGTTATCAAATTTTCATCTGATAATTGAATCGGCACGAAGTTCGGCAAAGGTTCAGGTGAAATTACAACGCCTGCTGCGTGAGTTGAAACGTGTCTAGGTAAGCCTTCTAATTCTCTTGCAATGTCGATCAAATTCTTCACACGTAAATTATTTTTGTAAAGATCATTAAGCGGCTTTGACAATTCAAGAGCTTTATCAATCGTGATTTTTGATTCGTTAGGGATCATTTTTGTGATCTTATTGATCTCATCAAGTGGAAAATTCAAAACTCTGCCGACATCACGAATTACAGCCTTAGCCGCTAAAGTTCCAAATGTTATTATCTGTGCAACGTTATAATTTCCATAAAGTTTTTTGACATAATTAATCACTTCGCCGCGTCGAATGTAGCAAAAATCAATGTCAATATCCGGCATCGTTACACGTTCAGGATTTAAAAATCTTTCAAAGAGCAAATTATATTTCAGCGGATCAATTTCAGTAATTCCAAGCAAGTAAGCAACGATACTACCTGCGGCACTGCCTCTACCCGGTCCGACAATAATTTTCTGCGTCTTAGCATATGCAACGAAGTCAGCAACGATCAAAAAATAATCGTCAAAATTCATTTCGTGTATCAAATTCAATTCATAATTAAGACGATTATTAATTTCTTCATTCTCAACGCCGTAACGATTAACAATTTCATTTTTGCATAAAATTTTGAGATAATCAGCGGCGTTATTATATTGAGAAGGCAATTTAAATTTTGGAATGAGAATTTTACCAAAATCGATCTCAACGTTGCAACGATCAGCAATTTTAATCGTATTGTCAGCGGCAATTTGATAATCAGCAAAAATTTTTCTCATTTCGTCCGGCGATTTTAAATAGTATTCATCAGATTTAAAATTCATTCGATTATAACTGAAAATCTCATTCGTTTGAATACATTTCAAAATTTCCTGCGATCGACTGTCTTCACGATTAATATAATTAACATTATTTGTAACAACGAGATCGATATTATAAATCTTCGACAGCTTGATTAATTTTTTTGAAATAATTTTTTCTTCGTCTAAGCCGTGATCTTGAATCTCAAGAAAAAAATTCTCACGTCCAAAAAT